>NZ_JBCFBO010000001.1:2180642-2462872 GCF_038562635.1 Methanobacterium sp.
AACAGTTTATCCTGGACATGGAAAACTGTTTTTATGGGTTGAATTTTTAGAAAAGTAAGTGTTAGAACTGTGAAAATGTTTTTAATTCGTTTATTTTTATCAATGTGAAATTAAATGGGCTTTTGATGGCTTGAATGATATAAAAAAGGAGTTAGTATGGATAAATACGTTAACCTGAATTTTAAAAATTCTGCACTCATAACAGTCGATGTACAAAAAGATACACTGGATGGCCAACCATTTGAAATCCAGGGTATTTCTAACGCTTTGCCGCATATGAAGCAGTTATTGGATACATATCGTGCGTACAAGCTTCCAGTAATACATATTGTAAGGATCTATAAGGCAGACAGGTCAAATGTTGATTTGTGCAGAATGAAATTGATTGAAGAAGGCAATCCAATACTGGAAGAGAATAGTCCTGGTGCAGAATTAGCAGAAGAACTTTTTGATGATGATTCTATACGAATTAATTCAAAACTCTTACTTTCAGGCGGAATTCAAAAAATAACTGAAAATGAAGTGATAATTTACAAACCGAGATGGGGTGCATTTTACAACACTCCTCTTCAAGAATATTTGCAGAGATTAAAAGTGGGCGCGCTTGTTTTTACAGGATGTAACTACCCAAACTGCCCAAGAACATCCATATATGAAGCAAGTGAAAGGGATTATAGGGTTGTCGTTGCTGAAGATGCTCTTTCAGGATGTTATGCACGAGGAATAAAAGAAATGGAAAATATAGGAGTTCTTGTTGATACAACTGAAAATATAGTACATATGGTCCGCGACCAGATGGATTAAAGGTAGATTATAAAAATTTTTATACTACTGTCTGGATTATTTAAAGAACTGTCTTAAGGACATTTGAAAACATAGTTTGAAATGTCTAGCCAAACAGATGAAGGGAGAAAAATGACTAATTTGCCAAAAGATGTCAAAATAGTTATAAATGATTATCTCGATATTTTTAATACAAAATTGCCGGATTTAATGAAATTATTCTATCTTGTCGGTTCTGTGGCATTAAATGATTATCATAAAGGTAAAAGTGATATTGATTTTATTTCTATAATTAAAAAGGAAATAAACGCTTCTGAATTTGAAAAAATTAAAGAAATACACAAAAAAATTGAGTTTAAATACCCTAAAAGCAAGTTAGAAGGTTCCTATGTTACACCAAAGCAGGTTAAAGTGATGGATAAAAATGAAACATCTGTTGCGTATTTTGATGGGAAAAATATGAGGTATGGTGGTAAATTTGGAAATACTGGTATTGTAGCATGGTTCATATTGAAAAATTATGGTATAACAGTGACAGGCAAGCCTCCAGAACACTATGTTCCACATATAGATGTTGATGATTTAGTCAGCTATGTTAAATTAAATGTAAATACATACTGGACTAACTGGACTGAAAAGGCATCAAAAAGACTTTCGGTGGGGATAGCACATTGGCGCTCTTTGAGCAAAAAGTGGAGTGGGGAGTGCTGGGCATATCTAGACTTTATTATACCATGTATGAAGGAGACATAGTATCCAAATATGAAGCGGGAAAGTATATATTGAACAGGGTTCCTCCAGATTTTGAAAAGATATTAAATGAAGCTTTAAGAATTAGAAAAGGTGAATCGAAAAGTTATTATAGTTCTCTTTTTAAGCGCAGGAAAGATACATTATCGTTTATGAGGTATATGATTGGTTTAATAGATTAAAATTTAAATAAGTATTAAGATTTATTTTATTAAATAAGCTGTTTTTAATTAATTTGAAATTTTTAACTCTTTAAAAGCATTATTTTATCCAATAAATCTAATTTTTGTAATTAATTCTATTTTTAAATATTGTGGCCAATTGATTATTTTTCAGGTAATTGTATATCAAATTCGTATTGATCTGGAAGAGATCTGGAAGAAAACTAGAACTGATCTTGAAAAGAACTGGAAAAATCTTTTTATTGCTCCATGAATTAATTTTAAACTGTAAATCAATAAAAAAGTCAAATTTGATATTTTTATTCTAATTGGAGAATTTTGACTTGTAAATAAGTAAAGATGGAGGTTTAAAATGGAATATGCTATTTGGACCCATGGCCTTACCAAGAGCTATGGGGATTTTACTGCAGTGGAAAATTTAGAACTTAAAGTGCCTGCAGGTAAGGTCTATGGGTTTTTAGGAAGGAACGGGTCAGGAAAGACAACCACAATAAGAATGATTATGGGTCTTATTAAGCCAAATGGAGGTCATATTAAAATATTCGGTAATGAAATCGGGAGAAATCGCGCTGAATATCTCGCAGATATTGGTGCAATAATAGAAACACCGGGTTTTTATGGGAACCTTTCTGCCTATGAAAACCTTGAAATAACAGCTAATATGTTTAAAGTTGAAAAAAACAGAATTAATGAGGCTCTTGAAACTGTGGGCTTGTCAAATATTGGAGATAAGGATGTTAGTAAGTTTTCTTTGGGTATGAAGCAGAGGCTGGGGATAGCAAATGCGCTTGTCCATTCTCCCAGAATTCTTATTCTTGATGAACCTACTAACGGTCTAGATCCGGCAGGGATAATTGAAATGAGGAAGTTAATCCGCCAGCTCTCTGGATCAATGGGAATAACAGTTTTTGTTTCAAGCCACTTGCTCAGTGAAGTACAGCAAATCGCAGATTATATAGGAATCATTGACAGCGGGCATCTTTTAAAACAGGGTGGAATGGAACTAATCAACTGTAATGAACAGAGTTTCCTGGTGGTTGAAACAGATCAGTTAAAAAGGACAGCCGAGATAATTGAATCTCTTGACTTTGACTTTGAAAAAGCTAATAATGGATTTAAAGTATTCTGCGCGCGTGAAGATAATGTTTCAATCAATGAAAAATTAGTTGGAAATCAAATAAATGTTTACAACCTTGAATCTGTTTCTAAAACATTAGAAGAGCGATTTTTAGGGATTACAAACGAGAATCATCAGGTGGTATCATGATTAATTTAATGCGATCTGAATATAAGAAGTACAAAGGCACTTATATCTACAGTCTAGGACTCTTAGGGATGATATCTCCAGTAATCCTCATTACCATAGGTACCTTCATGACTCGGGAAGACCTGATTACCCAGGGAATTTATAACTGGCACTCATTTTATGGAAGGCTGGTTGCATTTTTCGTGTATTTAATTGGACCTCTTCTCACGTCATTTATTGCAATAAGTGCAGTTTCTCATGAATATCAGTCTCATACCATGGGAAATATATTAACCACAAAATATTCGAGATCAAAAATTATTCTGGGGAAATTAGGTTACATATCCATCCTGATACTTGCCCTGTATGCATGTGTAGCTTTAACTAACATTCTATGTGCATTTATTCTGGGTTTTACCATAACTGGCACAGAATTAATAGATTACACCAGTTATTTATTGCTTGCGGGAGTAACTACCCTGGTCATCGTGCCCCTGGCCCTGCTATTAACCCTTATATTTAAGAGCTTTATTCCAGCCATGATAATTTCAGTGGCAGGAACTATACCTAATTTTGCGGTTTATCACTGGGATAAGTGTTACTTATCTCCATGGGGTGTTCCAGAAGTGATCGTGCTAAAAGCAGCGGGATTTTTAAATAATATAGATGTTATTTATCCATGGACGTCTATTTTAGTGTATGCGGGGGTTTTTATCAGCGCTCTTTTAATTTACTTCTATTATTCCGACCAGTATTAAATAATAGAGGCTTAAAAATAAGCCTCTTAAATATTTAATAAAAATAGAGAAACATAAATCTGATGACCTTAATATAATTTTAGTAGAATATAATTAAATTTAGGGTTTTTTAGAGAGGTTAACATGAGAAGGTTGCTATGGTATTTGATTGCAGGGACCAGGGGAGGCGTGAACAGGGCCAAAATAATAAAACTCTTAAATGAGAGGCCTTACAATGTTAATCAACTTGCTGAAATTATCAAGGTGGATTATAGGACTATACGATATCATATAGATGTTTTAGAAGAAAATGAGATAGTTACCTCTGCTGGAGAAAAATATGGGATGTTATATTTCTTATCCCCCAAAATGGAAGAAAATTATGAGACTTTCCTCACGATCTGGGAAGAGGTCGTGAAAAAATAATCAATAAATTCATTAAAGGAGTTAAAAAATGGCAGTTAGCAATACAATTGATTTATGGACGCTATATATTGCAGCTATTATAGGAATCGGTAACGTCAGCTTGTTACTGGTATTATTTAAAATTTACTGGCAGAATTACAGGGAAATAAAATCTAAATTTAATCTGGGGCTGTTGTTCTTTGCAGCTTTCCTGATACTTCAAAGTGTCTTTTTAGCAGTCAGCATACTTTTCCACGGTGGTTTTAACCGAGGAACAGGTGTTATTCTAATTATAAATAATGCAATACTATTTGCCGCCCTTTCTATACTCTTGAAGATTACCTGGTAATCTAAAAAGAGTATATTTTAACTTATTTTTTAGGCCATGAACATTCATAGATTTTTCAAGGGCTGTATGAAATTGTAAAGTTCATGGCCGCCGAAAAATTTCCAGTTTTTCAGACCGCAAAAATACAGTTTTTGCAAACACCGAAAATCGAAGCCAACAAACACGTTAGTGTTTGTGGCGTCAAAACTGTAGTTTTGACAGCTTGCAAAAAACTTCGGTTTTTGCGCATTCAAAAGACTGAAAATCTTTTGATGCCCTGAAAACAAGTTTTAGAGGGTTCCAAAAATTCTTTGAATTTTTCTATACGTCAAAAATCGTCGATTTTTGACAGATTTTTGAGGATTTTGAGAGATTTATGGAGGGTTTTCTACAGAGCTTTTTTTTAATGTATTTTAAAATTCAAAAAATCTTGAATAGATCTGGAATAAAACTGGAACTGATCTTGAATTAACCCGGTTTAAATCTGAAATAAACTTGAAAAAACTATTTTTAAAACTTATTAGACAAAAATAACTACGAAATAGCAAAAATGAACATAATATAAATTATTTCGTAGTATTGGGCTGATCTTGGGGCCAATATTTAAAAATTAAATATGGGGGAAATTAATGTCTAACTTGTTAATGAGTTTTAGAAATTTAAAAAGGCGCCGCTTACGTACTGTTTTCACGATATCAGGCATACTGGTTGGCATAGCTTTAATGGTAGTTTTACTCGCCATGCTTAATGGTATGGACACTAGGTTAAATGAACAGGTCCGGGGATTAACTGGGGCCGATCTTACAGTTTATAATTCAACCACTCAAAGTGGAGGGGGACAGGGATCTCAATCATTCATAATTCAACCCTATGATAATATAAATGAAACAAATGCGGAGGTTATTAAAAATATTTCAGGTGTTGGTGCAGTATCTTCAACATTAACCTTTAACGGATTTGCAAAGAGTTCAAATAATGACACTCAGCTGAGGATAAATGGAATAGAACCTGATTCGTATAATTACGTGGCTGGAGGTATAAATGTTGTAAACGGTTCTTCATTAAAACAGGGAGATGATAACTCTATTGTAATTGGAAAGTCAGTAAGCACTGCCCTTGGAATTGGAATAGGTGATAAAATTTCTATTGGCCGTAATGAGAAATATAATAAAGAATTCACGGTAGTGGGAATATATGAAACAGGTATGGGGATAATGGATGCTGCAGGATATATATCTTTAGATGCAGCTCAAAATTTAGAGGGTAAAGAAGGACAGGTATCTAATATTCAGGTTAAAATAAAGGATTCAAATGAAGTAGATGAAATTACAAATTTAATACCTCAAAAAGTTCATGGAGTTAAAGTTATCACTCAAAAATCAATAATTCAGAAAATGACGGATATGTTAAACACTATTCAGATATTTGTCAGTTCTCTTGGACTTATTGCCCTTCTTGCAGGAAGTTTTGGCGTAATAAACACTATGCTGATGTCAGTTTATGAAAGAACCCGTGAAATAGGTATATTAAAGGCTATAGGCTCTAGAAACATAGTGATAATGAAAATGTTCCTCATTGAAGCAGTACTAATCGGAGTAATAAGCTCAACTCTGGGATGTGTCTTAGGAACTATAATAATATACGCACTGCCTTTAACAAACGATATCATGGCGCCTATAATCAGTCCATCAATTATAGCGATTGCGATGGTGCTTGGGATTGCAGTAAGTACCATTGCAGGGATTTATCCTGCATGGAGAGCTTCTAAAATGAACATTGTGGAGGCAATAAAAAATGTCTGAAACTATTTTAAAGACAGTTGATCTATCCAAAACATACCGAAGAGGAAAGGTAGATGTCCCTGCATTAAAAAAAGCTAGTATAGAAATAGCTGATGGTGAAATAATTTGTCTGGCTGGGCCTTCTGGATCAGGAAAGAGTACTCTCCTAAATCTTCTTGGAGGGGTTGATAAACCTACTTCAGGTAAAATACTAATTAATGGTAATGACCTTACAAAAATGAGCGAGAATAAACTTTCAGACTTTAGGTTAAGAAATGTTGGACTGATTTTTCAGTTTTTTAACCTTATCCCCACATTAACTGCAAAGGAAAATGTTGAATTCCCACTGGTGCTTGATAATGTTCCAAAAACTGAAAAGGAGTCCAGAGCAGTTGAATTACTGGAGCTTGTGGGTCTAGGGCATCGTGTAGATCATAAGCCTGAAGAATTAAGCGGGGGAGAACAGCAAAGAGTGGCTATTGCAAGATCATTGGCAAATAATCCTTCAATTATAATTGCTGACGAGCCTACTGGTGATTTAGATTCAGATACATCCAGTAAATTTATGGATCTTGTTGAAGATTTAAATAAAAAACGAGGCCAGACATTTATAATTTCTTCACATGATTCTATGATTATTGAAAGAGTTCCACGAGTCTATAGGATTAGAGATGGAAGAATCAGTAATTAATTTCTTTTTTTTTATTTTTGGATTTTGGATTTTATCAAAAAATTGATTAGGTTTAAATCTAAATATTGGAATGATCCTAACTTTTTAAGGAGATTTAAAATGATCAAACACATAGTTTTATTTAAATTAGAAGATGAAAGCGTTGAAAGCATTGAAAAAGCTAAAAATATCCTTATGGATATGGCTGGTAAAATTCCAGAATTGAAAGGTATTGAAGTAGGTGTAGATGTCACTCACTCGGATAGGTCTTATAATCTGGCTCTTATAACAAAATTTGATAGTTTAGAAAGTCTGGAAGCTTATCAAATCAATCCACTACATGTTGGTGTATCAAAATACATGGTTTCTGTTAGCACATCCATAGTAGCTGTAGATTTTAAATCTATTTAAAATAGGAGGTATTTTATGACACCAAAATGTAAAATAACGGTTTTAAAGAAAAATCTTTATGAAAACCTGGCAAAAGAATATTGTCAAAGCGAAGTTACTGCATGTCCTGCATTTTCAGAGGGGCAGGAATTCATTACGGGATTTGAAAAACCTGAAGGTTTCTGTGATTGGGCGTGGAATGATATCCATAAATTTGTGACAGTTTTGCTCTCTGGAGGTAACTTTTCGAAGGATATATTTCAGGGATGGATGAAAGACGGTAAAACTATGATCGCTTGCTGCACTGATGCTATCCGGCCTGTGACTTTTAAAATAGAAAGAATTGATGAATAAAATCAATTATTTATTTTTATTATACTACATTCAAGAAAGCTTCAATGATTCCATATATTCTTCCATGGATGTATTTGGAATAATTTCATAAGAAATAGAGCCAGGAACAGATCGGGATGTCATGAAGTTTAAAGCAAATGAATTTGCGTAATTTTGGGCATCTTCTAAGCGATCCCACTGGTAAATGCCCTGAAAATCTCCATTTTTTTCATTAAGCGTCCATAATTTAGCTCTAAATCCTGGAAGTCCAAGTATAAAAAGCATGGGTATAACCGAAAATGGTTTATTTTTCTCAGTGGACATGCCGGCTAAATGAAACCTAACTTTGAAAATAGCGGCATTTTGTCCATTTAATTTTGTGCTCATTACAGCATGCCTGAAAACTTTAAACTGCTGCTTGTCTTCCATAGTAATTGTTTTATGCAGACAACTTTTTGGAAAATGTATTTTTCGTGTTATAAAATATTTAACTGTCTTTAAGAATGCACTGAATGGATTTAAGCTCATAAGTATGCCTCAAGGTTTTGGTGGTATATTTTCATATTTACTTTGCTTTTTAAGAGCTGTTGGGTTACTGAATGGTTCAGCTGTCCATATGAAGTTGTAAACTCCACTTATGGTTTCAACAAACTCGTTATGTTGATTCCATATCCCTATTGCTGTTTGGGATATTAAATTAGTTTCTATACGCTTACAGAAGGTTATAATCATCTCTTTTTCATCTCTAATTACTATTTTAATGTGGGGCACCTGAAATATTTTCATTTCACAGTCCAGTTCACCTATTTCTTTTACTATGTCAATTTTATCATTATCAATAGTGCATGAAGGAGCTAATACAATTTTTGTAGTTACTCCTCTTTTAATAACTTTATTTAATCTTTCTTTAAGTTCTGGAATTTCATTTTGAAACATAAAACCCCCTAAAATAAAAAGCGAGTTTTTAGCACGTGAGATGATTTCAAGTTCTTTGTTTACATTTTTTTCAGGACCATTTACCAGCCATATAGGTGCTGGAACCTTAGGAATCTGGTTTTCATAGATAAAATTCAGTTCAGTCTCTGCACCATCGAGCCGTTCTTTAATTTCTCTCCTTGATTTTTCAAAAATTTCGTGGGGCGGTACAACGTTGAACTTTAAGGGTTTACCTTTCTCTATTTCGACAAAACCTTTTTTTGCAAGGCTTTTAAGAACTTCATATATTTTGGAACGCGGTACATTTGATTCAAGACTAATTTCAGTAGCTGTAGCACTGATAAGAGATATATTGGCTATATATGCTTTTGTTTCATAATCGGAAAGCCCTAAATTTTTCAGGGCTTCTATTGTATTTCTATTTACAGTCAATTTATATCACTTCCATCTAATGTTGTTTCACTTTATACTATCTTAGTGACAATAAATATATAAATTTATTTTGTTTTATTTATTTTAGGTAATCTATTGAGTTGAAAATTCCGGGATTTGAAAATACTGAACTAGATTCTTTACATCTCAAAGATATGGGGGAAATATGATGGAAAATGAAGGCTTTGGCACTATGCTTGCCAATGTCATTAAAAATGGATTTAAAAGGAAGGTTCCAATAGGGGCGGCAGTACTGGGTCCAGTTATTATCATGATAGTGTTGGGATATATGGTAACAATAGCTGGCACTGCAGATACCGTAAATATTGGAGTTGTAAATCATGATCAGGGCTTGGGAAATGTAAATGCTGCCTCAAATATAATTGAAGAGCTTAAGGGGCAGGAAAATGTCAATGTGACTTCCATTAATCAAAATGAGATAAGCAGTGGTTTTAAAGATAGGTCTATTGATGCATCTATAGTTTTCCCTGAAAATTTCACCAGGGATTTAGCTATGAAAAAGACTCCTGAGGTGTTGCTACAGGTTGAAGGCACTGATCAGGTAAAAAGTGCACTTGTAAACCGCGTTTTCCTTAATTCTACAATGGCAGTGGCTGCAAAGAGCGGCAATGTACTAATGCCCTTAAAAATTAGCAGTGAAAGTTTCTATGGGGAAGGTTTGAGCTTTACCAATCTTTTCATATACCACATAATGGCCCTTGTTACTTTGCTGATTTCAGCAATCATCGGATTATTTGCAGTATTAGGGGATAAAAATAGTATTAAATCTAATAAAATGTTTTTATATCCAGTTAAGGCTGTTGCAGCTTACATAATAGGGCTCAGCATATTTGCATTTATCGCGGCTTTAATGGTGTTAGCTTACGTTATTTATGTTATGGGCATCACTATTGTAGGGGATATAGGCAGCACTGTACTTGTAATGCTGTTGATTGCTCTGGCAGGAGTTTCTTTAGGTATTCTTGCAGCTGCAGTTACACGAACTGAAAAACAAGCTCTTGGTTTATTTGGTTTAATCATTATTCTGCAGGTGTTATTTGGAGGTTTATTCATAGCAGTTGCTAGATTCGACTATTATATCCAGCTGCTGTCATACTGTCTTCCATTAACCTATGGTCTGGATGCTATGCAAAGTATTGTAATTAAGGGCTTTGGTCTGGGTGATGTAGGAACAGATCTGCTCGCTATATCTACTATACTTGTCGTTGCTTTAGTTTTATCAGTAATTGGTTTAAAAATAGGACAAAATAGGAGCACAATTAGAGATACTGAAAATAAGAAAAAACAAATCATTTAATGGTTAAGAAATTTAATTATATTTACTATTTTTATTTATTATTTTCTTATTTTAAATGAAAAACTTAAGCAATATGAATGTGGGTACATGTTGTTATGATTAAATTGGGTATATAACTGCTTAAATTTTAATATTTAGATTAAAACATGTTATTATTGCAGATAAACATGTTAAATAATTATAATAATACATTTATTTTATAATAATTAATATTTGGAGTATAACATTGAGTATAGCGAATATTAGTGACATAAATTTTTAAGGGTTATTATGCTTTTTTTGAATAAATAGTTGGTATTAACTAGTTTTATAGAATATTAAATGAGTTTAGTTTATGTAATTACATTTTTAATCATTATAAATTCTTTTTACTTCTCTTTAATAGAAAAATTTATATATTATAACTTTTAATGTAAAAGTGTCAGTTTGTAGGGAATAACAAAAATTCTTACCAACTGATTAACACTTTGGGAGGTGAGAAATATGCAACCTGCAACAATTGTAAAAACTTCATTATGCTGGGCAAATTTCATGTTTTAAAACATGAAGCATGTCGATATGAACTATAACAAATTTAAGAATGTAATTTAATATTTAAATCAATTATATGAAGTTATGAGTCAAATTAAGCTCTTAATAGGTGATAAATGTGAAACCTACAACAATGGTGGAAGTTAACTGGTGCACTGCTGTATGGCTGATCTTTTAATTCAGGTTATGGACTTTACAGGATCAAATTTAAAGTTATAAAACCAAACGAGTGACATGAAATCAGAAACAGCAGTAGTAATTCCAATATTTTACTCTATATTCCTGTTTAAATGGTAAATTCTGTTTTACAGAATAAGAAATAAGAATTAAAGCAGCATAAATAAAGTTATGGACCGAAATAGAGATGCAAGAGGTGAAAAGTATGCAACCTGCAACAATTGTAAAAACTTCAATATGTTACACTTTATTAATGTTTTAAAAGTGTCCAATTATGAATATAACAAATTAGATAAATTCTAATATCACATGGAGTTAGGGTCTGGCCAGACCATTTTGAATTAATAAAAAGTATTGAGAGGATTTAACTTCTCTATTTAATTTTTAGAGGTGAATCAATGTCATCCAGTAAAATATTTCCCCTTCTAATTGAGGGGTATGTTCTTCACAAAGGCCCTGAATATGGATTTATTTATTCATCTGCAAATAAAGGTAAATGTTACGTAATTAATGAAGATGCAGCAAGAATAATTGATAAATGCAGTGGTAAACACAGTTTAGAAGAAATTTCTGTAGAACTTGCTCTTTACTGCCATGAAGATCCAGGTTCATTATTTGAAACTGTTAAATATTACTTAGAGGGTTCAAAGTTATTTGTAGATATGTTAAGCCAGCCCAAAGATATAGATTTTAATTCCACTGGAAACTGGGAGGTCCCTGCCCCCATAAATGTTTCTGTTGAACTTACCTACAACTGCAGCTTCTCATGTAGGCACTGTTATATTAACAGCAGCCCTAAAAGAGATGAACTCTGGAAAACAAATGAACTAATAACAGTTTTAGACGAGTTAAATCATTTGGGAACATCTAAAATTGAGTTAACTGGGGGAGATCCTTTAACCCACCCTGATTTTGTTTATATAGTAAAACACTGTGCATGTAATTTTAATTCAGTCAACGTCATTACAAATGGTTATTTATTAAATGAAGAGCATTTAATGTGTTTAAGCGAATATAAAGATAAATTAGCTTTCCAAGTTGATTTGCACGGTGACAACTCTAAATATGTGGACTGGTTTTGTGGTAGGGAGGGAGCATTTGAAAATGCAAAAAAAGCCATTAAACTGTTGAGTGATAATGGATTTAAGATTCAGGTGGCCATGAATATAACTCCTCTAAACATGGACCAGATTTCAGATACAGCTGCCTTGGCCATAGAATTAGGGGCCAGTTCTATGATGACATCTACTGTACTCCCTGTGGGCAGAGGTAATGATCCTGAAATTACATTTCCTCCAGAAAATATTGAATTGAGGAAACATTTAGAAAAACAATTAAAATCTGCTAAAGATGAGTTTAATGAATTTCTATTTGAAAATTATGATGAAATTATGCCAGTGCTCAACAAAAAAAGTGAAAATAGACTGAACTGCGGCGCATTCAGCGAGTTTTTATGTTTAACTCCTGGTGGAAACATGAAAATGTGCCCTTTATCTAATCCAAAGGATATTTCACTGGGATGCTTATGTACTCATGATATGGAGCATTTATTTTCAAAAAATATTTTCAAAAAGTTGGTTGAACTGGAAGATCCAAGAGTAGAAATATGTGGAGAATGCAAACATTTATGGTTCTGCCGGAACTGTCTGGCACGAGGGTTCCTGAAGTACAGCGAAATAGGAGATAAATGCCGTTGGGGAAATACTCCTGAAGTAAAATCAATTTTAGAAGATATAAATGAATAATTGTAACTTATTTTTTTATTTTTTGAGTTTTATTTCATCCTTTGGATCATTTGAATGGAATTTATTAAGCTTTATGGATATATTATATTATGGGAAAACAATGCGTTTATTTATAAGGGCTTTATTTTCGCTGGTTTTACCGGTTACTATTGCAATCATAATACCGGTACTTGTTATTTTAGGCTTCAACAATCATCTACTGGCCTTTGATTCAGCATTATCTGGAGCTGTGCTGGCAATAGGTACTTTCTTAATAGTTTTAGGGTTGGGATTCGTGATCTATACAAACCATGCATTTTTTAGAATAGGTAAAGGTACACTGGCGCCGTGGGATCCTCCAAAGAAGCTGGTGGTTGCAGGTGCATATGGGTATGTCAGAAATCCAATGATAAGCGGCGTTTTAATGATAGTTCTTGGTGAAACGTTAATTTTTGCTTCAATTGAACTGTTTATACTATTTTTCCTGTTTTTTATTGTAAATCATGTCTATTTTGTGTATTCAGAGGAACCAGGACTAGAAAAACGGTTTGGTAATGATTATATTGTGTATAAGAAAAATGTTCCAAGGTGGATCCCTCGTTTAAAACCATGGAAAATGGGAGAGTGGTGACTAAAGAATGAATGAGAAAAAAGGGATATCAATACAAAAACAACGATTCTTTGCTCTCTGCGGTATCATTGCACCGATGCTATTTACAATTTTAGTAATTATAGAAAGTCTTTTAAGGCCAGGTTATAGTCAAATTTACAATTTTGTTAGTGATCTTGGCGTTGGCCCTAATGCAGTGCTTCAGAATATTAATTTTGCTATCTTTGGTATTTTATCCATCTTTTTGCTCTTGGGCTTCGCAGTGGATTGCCATCTATACCAAGGAAGGCTTTGAAAGCTGGTGTATGGCTTGTTGTAATATTTGGATTGTGTATACTGCTGGCAGGAGTATTTCCTGAGGATTATCTGTCTCAGGTTCCTCATAATCTGGTAAGTGCCACTGCATTTGTCACAATTATAGCAGCCCAACTGCTGATCTGGAAAGGATTAAAAAATGCTGATGATTCAGTTTGGGGTAAATATAGAACTTATTCACTGATTAGCGGATTGTTGTCTCTTATTTTGGTTTTAATACTTAAGGTTGCAATGTCTGACTTTATGGACTATCAGGGAATTGTTCAAAGAGCTTTTCTTGCAGTGCCCGGGATTTGGGTTGAGATAACCGCACTGAAACTCTATTTTTTAATCAAATAATCTTTATTTGATCTTAGAAAGTATTAAATGGGATTATTTTTAGATCATATTAGTATTAACTTAGGAATGATTAAAATGAAACAATGGTACGAAGAACTATTTACAAACTATGCTAATAAATATGAGAATGAGATTTACACCCAGGGAACCCTTGGAGAAGTGGATTTTATAGAAAAAGAGATTAATCGTGATAAAAACTGTAAAATTCTTGATATTGGCTGTGGAACCGGCAGGCATGACATAGAGCTTGCAAAAAGGGGCTACAACGTCACAGGAATCGATCTTTCAGAATCCATGCTGGCCAAAGCAAGGGAAAAAGCCCAGAAAGCTGCTGTAAATTTGAATTTTCAGCAGGCAGATGCTAGAAAATTGAATTTTGAAGATGAGTTTGATCTGGTAATTATGTTATGTGAAGGAGGATTTTCTTTAATGGAAACTGACGAAATGAACTTTGAAATCTTAAAGAATGCTGCTAAAGCATTAAAAAAGAATGGAAAGCTGATATTTACTACATTAAATGGTCTTTATCCTCTTTACCACTCTGTTAAAGATTTCATAAATTCCAACGCGGTGGAAGGCGTGAGTGAAGGGAATTCATTTGACCTCATGACTTTCCGTGATATATCTACCATGGAAATGGAAGATGACGATGGAAATCCTATGGTTTTAAATTGCAATGAACGATATTATGTACCTTCTGAAATTACATGGCTCCTTAAATCACTGAATTTCAGTAAAATTGATATATTTGGCTCTAAAATTGGAAATTACAGTAGAGAAGACGCATTAACCACAGAAGACTATGAAATGCTTGTTGTAGCTGAACTATAAAAAAAACTTTTATTTTCTTTTTTTCTAAATTAAGCAAATTAAACCATTAAAAAAGAGTAGTCCCTGGCGGAGTCGAACCGCCGTCGAAAGGTCCAGAGCCTCACAGGATTACCACTACCCCAAGGGACTGTAAAAAAAATTATATTTCTGATTTGGTATAAATATTTTTTGGATATATTGAACTTAATGGTTTTTAATCATACATTAATTTTAGTGCACATGTCTTGGAGTTGTGCAAAATAATGTAATTGTGGGTATCCTGAAGTAAATTGTAGGAATATAATTCATTATCAAATTACAATTTAACATAAACCATAAATTCATTCGCTCATGACCTGATGTTGTGTGAATATGACTATTTAAATTTATGTAAATTCTTGATTAAATAAATTAAACTTGTCTGAACAATTTCAATTTAACGTACAGTACTATTTCTGCACATGATCATAGGCATGAGCGAATCATGTTAATAATAAATCACCGCTCCCAGCTTATTTTCAGGAGTATTGAAAGTGCAATGAATTCCAGCAACACGATGAAAAACTCAGTTACAAACCACCTTACAAAAAAGAGTGCTACTGCTAATGCTATAGTTTGAAACAGGAAAAATGATGCAAAGAAAAGCAATCCTGAAGTATATTTGGATTTCATTTCTTTATAACTTCTCCAGTAAATATACAGCAGTCCTGTTAACAGGAATATGTTTCCAATTCCAAGTATCTTACTGAAGATTATTATAACATTTAAAAATTCGGGCGATATCATTTTTAACCTCTTAATCTATTTTTTCTGAAATTGGGACCATATTTCATGGAACGTGTCGTAATTCTCTTCCATTTTATCTGAAAGGAAGTATAATCTGCCGTATTTTTCTCCACTTGATGTAACAACGCCTGATTCTTCTAAAACTCCCATGTGATGTTGAACTGTTTTATAATCAAGTTCAAGCTTTTCTGCAAGCTGGTGAATATTATAAGGCCTCTCTTTAAGTTCATTAATTATTCTGGCGCGGTTTTTACCTCCTTTAGTACCTACAATTAACCACCACAGAAACTTTTTTTTCATGAAAGACCCCTAACTTTGTAATTGTTATTAATATTTATTCCCAGCTTATTTTAAAGAGTATTGAAAGCGCTATAAATTCAAAAAGGATAAGTGCAAACATTACAATTCCTTCATACCAGTGATCAAGTATGCTGATAAAGTAAGTTGCAGTTAACAGGATATTTTGGAGCAGTAAAGCTGATGCAAATAATAAAAGGCCTACTGCATAACCTGATTTTGTTTCCCTGTAATTTCCCCAGTAAATATAGAGCAGTCCGCATAACAGGAAAATAGTTCCAAGTCCCAGTATAACGGTTATAATTACAATTGCACTTGTTAATAAGTCTGGTGCTCCAAATAACATTTTTTTAAACCTCATGGCTATTATAAAGATTTTATAACGTGCATAATAGCCATTAATATAGAATTATTCAGCTTTTTATCATATGAATTGTATTAATAGATCAATTCGATAACACTAAAAAAGTTTTTCCGAAATTTACTCCATCTTTTTACATTTTATTCCCAAATTTGATTACTAATTAAATAAATTTTAATAATTAGTTGATTCTGTTGGGTTCTATTGGTTATGGGGATATTTATCTTCATTTCTAAGTATTAAAAATTAAAGAGAATTTAATAGTTTATTTGCTATTATTAATGAAATTACCGTCGCTCATGTGGCGAATTTCATCTGCAAATTCTGCTGATGCGGGATTGTGGGTAACCATAACAATGCTTACTCTTTCATCCCTGTTTAAATCTTGAAGTATCTGCATTATGGAGTCTGCATTTTTGGTGTCAAGTTCTCCTGTTGGCTCATCAGCTAAAATAATGGATGGATCATTTATAAGTGCTCTGGCTATTGCGACACGCTGCTGCTCCCCGCCTGAAAGCTGTCCTGGACGTTTATTATGTTTTTCCGCCAATCCCATTCTGTTTAGGAGGTCTACAGCTTTTTTTGTATCCTCTTTTATCATAGGGAGCATGACATTCTCCAGTACTGTAAGCTGCGACATCAGGTTAAACCGCTGAAATATAAAACCTATTTCATCTCTTCTAAGCCTTGCCTGCTCTTTAACTGATAATTTATGAGTTTCCTTTCCATTAATTTGAAATGTACCTCTGGTGGGCATGTCCAGTATTCCAGCCACGTGCAGGAATGTTGATTTACCTGATCCAGACGGTCCCATGACGGCTGTAAATGAACCTTTCTCTAGGGCTAGATCTAGGCCCGCAAGGGCGTTCACGGTTTCATCTCCCATTGTATAAGTTTTCCAAACATTTTTAAATTCAAGTACTGCATTATTCATGTCTAAGGGCCTCCACAACGTTTAATTTTGAAGCACGCATTGCCGGATATAATCCTGCCAGAATACTTAAAAGGGTGGATCCTATAATCACACTTCCAATTAACCACAGCGGCATCATTTCCGGAATATATGTTGTAAAATTCAACATCTTTGCCACTAATATAATGCCTGCAATTCCAATCATAATTCCTATAACTGATCCTGAAAATCCCAGGAGGCCGGATTCAAAGAGTATGCTCCCTTTTAAGTCCCAGTTTGTAAATCCAATTGCTTTTAAAACTCCTAATTCTTTTGTTCTTTCCATAACACTCATCATCATGGTATTTACTACACTTATAATTCCTACAACCAGGGCTATACCTGCAATCATTCCCATAAAGAGCAGTGCTTTATTACTCCATTCCTGAACTTTAGCGACTTTTTCTGATTTGGTTTCCACGTTAACTCCTTTTACCTGTTTTTCTACATCATTTGCAACGGTTTTTGGATCTCCATTGGTTCTGGCGTAGATGGCTCTTATTTTGTTATTTACCATTTGTTCTGCAAGGCTCTGGTTAATGTAAATGCCCATTACATCTTCATCTACCTGTTCTTCGTTAGATATTCCTGTGATGGTTAATTCCTGATTTTTAACTTTTATTTTATCTCCAATAGCCAGGCCGAGTTTATCTGCAACTGCATGGTTAATTACCACACCGGGGGTTCCACTTTTTATTTTAACTTTCTTCCAGTCATTTGTACCACCGATAGTAACTGTTTTTCCATTTATCTCATCTGAAAATACGGTTACTTCCTGTAAATCATAGATGTTAGATAATTTTTCTACCTTCGAAACCGTTTGAGGAGTCATCAGGTAAGATCCACTGCTGGATGCTGGTGCGATTATCACATCGTACATATACTCACTGGTTTGGTCTTTAACTGCTGAAGCTAGTCCTGCAGTGGTACCCATGAGTATTAGGATAGTTGCAGCACCGATTATTATCCCCAACATAGTTAATGAGCTTCTAAGCTTTTTCCTGCAGATATTATTAAATGCTAATTTATAAAGATTCATTTTTTCACCTTAAACCTACAAATTTTAATTCTACATAATTTTGATTTAAATTGACTATTTTTGATATTTAACAAATATGGGTGATGATTTTAGCAATATAAAATAAATTATGGCATTTAAATTACCTCCTTCTTTTTAGTGTTAGTATTAAGGTTATAAAAACCTTTAAAAATAGTTTTTCCGAGATTCACCCGATTTTAACCGGATTTTAAACCCACATTTTTCCATTTTATTCCCAAATCTAAGGGTATAAAATTTTTAAAAAAACAGAATTAAATTTGTAGATTTATTCATTAAATTATATTATTGCCTTAAATTGAGATTAAACTAAAATTTAGTATAATTAAAGGTATTAACACGTAAAATATCAATGTGTGTTGGTTTATACGCTCTTAAAAATAGTATGGACTATTCTGGTAATAGTTCAGTTACCAAAAAGCTAAATTGGTTTATAGATTATAGTAATACAATTCTTTACGAGGGGAGTTTATATGAAAGTTTTTGAAAGACCAGGTCCGGTAAATACTGATGAAGTGATAGACATATTGCAAGATGCCTCTTTGGAAGTGAATTATATCGTAGTAGCATCCATTACCGGCGATAGCGCTCTTAAAATAGCTGAAAGAATAAAAAATAAGAAAATAATTTGTGTTACATGTCCTCAGGGTATGTACTGGGAAGTAAATGAGATGGATAAAGATCTATTTGATGAAATACCTGAACTCAAGGAAAAACGGGATGAATGGATTAAAAAAGGATTAAAAAGAGTTCCAATGAATATCACTGATGAAAACAAGATTAAACTGGATGAATTAAATGTTGAAATCGTCCGAGGAACTATTCCCCTCTTTGGACCTAGTTTTTCAATGAGGTTGCACCTTCAGAAGATCACTTCTCTTGATGTCATGGCAAAAACACTTGAATTAATTTCGCCTGGAACGCTAGTATCTATGGAATCTGTTTTAATGGCCACTGATGCAGGCATCATTCCAGAAGATGAATTTGTACTTGCATGTGCCGGTACCGAAATGGGCCTTGATACAGCGTGGGTTTTAAAAAGTTGCGTATCTGCAAATCTTTTCCATCCATCAAAAGGTTTCAGGTTTGTTGAATTATTGGGAAAACCCGGAATCGCTTTGAATCCAGATATAAATATCGAATATTTGAGGTAAATGGATATTATGTTGTTAAGTGTTATTTTATACAATCAGAACTGAAAGATGATGTAATCTGGATTGAATAGATGCTGTTTAATAAGAATTACGCGGGGCTTAATTCCAATAATATATTAATCTAAATAACATAGTGGATGTTTTAGAAGGGATTTTATGAAAAGCAAAAAACTCAAAGAACTTTTAAATTCAGGTGAAACACTGGTTGTACCTGATGCATATGATCCAATAAGCGCTAAACTAATTGAAAATGCAGGATTTAAAGCTGTTCAATGCTCAGGATACAGTTTTTCAATTTCTGCAGGTTATACGCGGGAAATTGACGTTACTCTTGATGAAAACATAGAATTAACGCGCAGAATTGTGGAGGCAGTGGATGTTCCAGTTATGGCTGATGCTGAAGATGGTTACGGCGGGCCTGAAGAGGTAATTGACACAGTTGCAAGGTTTATAGAAACGGGTGTTGCGGGTATTAACATTGAAGATCAAATTCCTGATGGAAAAAGTAAACTGTCTATAATAGATGCTGATTTAATGGCCCAAAAAATTATGGTGGCCAGACAAACGGCAGAAATAGAAGGTTACTCTGATTTTGTAATAAATGGGAGAACAGACGCTTTAAAATCAACTGATGATCGGTATGATGGGTTGGAAATTGCAATAGATCGTGCTAATCAATATCTTGACGCAGGTGCCGATCTTGCATTTGTAACATATGCCGCAACACTGGATGAGGTTAAACAGATTAAAAAAGAAGTTAAAGGGCCAGTTAGTATTGCAGCAGGTCAGCCATATAACATTAATAATTTCACAATCAATGATTTAAAGAAATTAGGAGTAGCAAGGGTTAGTTTGCCTACATTGTTGATATATTCCAGCCTTCAGGCAATTAATAACTCACTCCAGTATCTTAAAGAGGATAATCTTTCAGATGCTTTAGAATGTTTATATGGGCCTGGGCAATTGAATGAATTATTAAATAAATAATATGTTTTATTTTTTCATTTATAGGCGTATATGACGTTTAAACGTAATATGCTCAATAATAAGCAGTTATTAAAGTAATTGGGAATTTTAAGTCACAGCGTTTTAAGCAGACAGTTTCTTTTATTTTTTGTTAAATGAACATATATGTGCTGTAAAGCTTTAAATAGCACTATCAGGTATAAAACTTATTCAAAGTGTTTATTTGTATATATTTTGATCTTATGACTCTTCAAATAAAAGTTATGGCGTTAAAAGTCTAGATGAGAGGTAAAGATCAAAAATGAAAATATAAATTAGTTTAATGGGCTAATAAATTTAAATATGGGATGATTATTATGAATAAAGATTATGTTCATGGATATTCTGAAGAAGAGTCCAACAGGTTACTTGATCAGGCAGATACACTTGCTAACCTTCTGCATGGGGGTACTGAATATTCTTCAGGGACTAAAATTTTAGAAGCAGGGTGTGGAGTAGGAGCTCAAACTATAAGGCTTGCAAAAAACAGTCCTGATGCTCGAATTACTTCAATTGATATATCTGAAGATTCAATAAAACAGGCAAAGGAGTTAATAGAACAAAATGGGTTCTCAAATGTTGAATTTCAAAGGGCAGACCTTCTAAGTTTACCTTTTGAGGATGAGACATTTGATCATATATTTGTTTGTTTTGTGCTTGAGCATTTGAAGGATCCAATAGCTGCACTGGAAAGTTTAAGGAGGGTTCTTAAGAAAGGGGGATCAATCACCGTAATTGAAGGAGATCATGGGTCTTGTTATTTCTACCCTGAAACAGATGAATCAGTTAAAGCTTGGGAGTGTCTGATAGAGTGTCAAACTGGACTGGACTGTAACCCGATGATTGGGAGAGAAATTTATCCACTATTAAAAAATTCAGGATTTGAAAATATCCAGGTTTCACCTAAAATCGTATATGTAGATGCAAGCAAGCCGGATTTGGTGGAAGGGTTCAATAAAAGGACCATTATTGCGATGGTGGAAGGAGTTAAAGAACAGGCAATTTCTTCAGGTATGATAGATGCTGAATCCTGGAAAAAGGGGATAGAGGATTTATATAAAACAACAGAGCCTGATGGGGTTTTCTTTTATAACTTCTTTAAGGGTACTGCGGTAAGAGATTGAAAACTGATCTGACAACTTTTTTCATTTTTTTTAGTTGAAGATGAAACTAATTTGTATTTTAATAAGCAGATAAAAATACGAAAAACATAAAAAGTTTGGGGTCGAAAATTTGCAGCTTAATCAGATGGATGATATAACAGATTATTTGAAAGATTCTGAAATCATGGATTACAATAGTTCCAGGATTCAGGAAAAGGCGCTAAAATTATCTTTAGATTCTAAAAATCAGCTTGAAACTATCAAAAATATTTATGAATTTGTACGGGATGAAATACTCCATTCACTGGACATCAATGGCCAGAAAGTGACTTTTAAAGCGTCTGAAGTTCTGGATAATGGTCAGGGAATTTGTTTTGCAAAATCCAACCTGCTTGCTGCAATGCTGAGATTTTTGAAAGTACCAACAGGTTTTTGCTATCAAAGACTTACTCATGAGGGAGGATACATACTCCATGGGCTTAATGCGGTATTTTTAGATGGTAAATGGTATAGACTGGATGCTAGAGGCAACAGGGAAGATGTGAATGCCCAGTTTTCAGTTGATGGGGAAAAGATTGCATTTCCAGTTTCGAAGGATGGTGAGGTAGATTATCCTGAAATATACAGCAAACCTCTTGAATCAGTTACAACTGTTTTTAATAGTGCTGAAACAGTCAGTGAACTTATGGAAAAGATTCCAGATAGGCTAATTGAGAACAGCATATAATATATGAAATTAATTAAGTTAACTAATTCATTAAAAAGAATAATGGAATTATTTTAATGTACTAAAATAAGTTATAGTTTATTATCTGCCGTGTTCATGCCTAATTTCTGACCATTCTTTATGTTTAAGCTGTGATCCTATCCTGATAAGTTCATCTTGAGATTTATACTCTTCATCAGGAAGAGTTTCTAAAGCATGGATTACATCTGCGCCAGCGCCGTTAATTTTGGCATGTTTAATTAATTCTGGCTTTTTAGCTGGATAGTGTACGCCACCTAAATAATTATAAACGGCTTCAGGGCTCATTCCGGCCATTATATCACTCCTTTAATCATTTTAATTAGATTGTTGGTTGGATGAATATCCTACTTAAACAGCTCAGCCATATGCCGTAGTATTGTTCAATTCATTTTATATTCTCAGGAATTGGGATTGTCTAATTTTATAACTTATTGGAACTGCAGTCTTTTTACTAAAGTTCAATAATTGAAATTCAGGGGCATATAACAGCTTTTTTGTAGGTATTAAAAGCTGGGTCTTTTTGTCTTTTAATATCAATTCATATTTGATCAATATTTCCTCAAGGTCACGAATTATGTCATCATTATATTCATGCAGGCGTTCCATTAATTTTGTTCTGAATATAAAAGTTGCAACACCTGAATATTTGTTATATCTCAATATTTCATACGTAGCCTTGAGTACAGATTCCCTTTTTGTCATTGGAGGTCTCATGTACTTATTATGATCATCATGTGATAAATAATATTACTTTTAATGAAAAAAAGCATAAATAAAATAATCTGAAATAATCATTAAATGGATTAATAAATCTAAATTAGATTTGTTTTAACTTCAATATTGTAAATACATTGAATGGTGTATTTTAATATTATATTAAATTATAGAGGCGTTTTAAAATTTAAAATATCGTTTATATCACGGTTTTTTGGGAGGATTATGGTGCCTTCATCCACGTCACCAAACTCCATAAATTCTCCTCCTGCGTAAAAGACGCCGGCTATAACAAGCAGTGCAGCGTCCAGTTCATGTTCACTGATATTTTCTGGTAATTCAAAATAGTTTGTTAAGTCTTCATATAAATTGGAAAAACCTAAAATTTTTTGAACAGTCCGTGGATGAGATTCTAAGACAATATATTCATCTTTAAGTCTCTCTGCTATTTGAATGCCTCTTTCTGTAAGCATCCTCATTCCGCGGAAGGTAAGGGGTAATGTTCTTCCATATTTGCGCATTTCCATTTCTGCTTCCCTAAAATGTCCTCCTTTTTTACTACAGCTGCAGTCTTTACTCAGGCAGCATCTGCCCTTTGGAAGTGATAGCGGAGCATCAATTACAATTAAAGATGGTTTTTTCATATTTATATGGTTTAAAATATCTTTATTTTCAAAAAGAGTGCTAAAATAAAGATTATGTGCATCTAAAAAGCAGATTCCCGTTGGATTTTCTGGTTTTCCTGATAGGTCTATTCCAATGATTTTATCCATATTTATCAGTTTTCTAATTGAGTGTTATGCAGTGGCTAAAAGGTAGATTGAGAAAGATTTTTTAATTAAGATATAATCCGTATTAAAATTAATATGTTTCACGGTGAATGAAGTCTTCAATATCTTCCCTGGGTGGAGGAATAGGTTTTTCACCAGGATAACCTACAGTAATTATTGCTACTGGCCGCACACCATTTGGAATTCCTAATAAAGCTGAAACTGAATCTTCATCAAAGGACCCATTCCAGCAGGCCCCTAATCCAAGGTCATGAATCATAAGGAGCATATTTTGAGCTGCACACGCTGCATCCTGTATGCAGTAAAGTTCCTGTCCTCTTTCACCATATGCAGCGCTTGATTTTCGTTTATGGGCGCACATTACCAGCACAACAGGAGCTTCCGCAATGAACTCCCGTATGTAGCATGCAACTGCAAGTTGAGATTTTATTTCAGGGTCTTTTACCACTACAACTTCCCAGCTTTGTAGATTTCCGGCAGACGGGGCCCACATGCCTGCTTTAATTATTTCATGTATAAGATTGTCATCAATTTCTCTGTCTTTATACTTCCTTATACTTCTTCTATTCCGTATGGCTTCATATAAGTCCATATTATCACAACACATCTCTTTTAGGAGATTAAGAGCATTTATCCTATGTTATACTTTGTTTTTTATATTTAATATAATTATGAGATAAATTCTTAAATTTTTAATCTTTTGAAACTTGATTATTCAGCGGTTAAATGGAATTTTATCTCCTGTAAATTTTTGTAGTGTAATATTTCTTAAAACCAATCTTTTTATAAACAGGATATCCCATTTCGCTTGCCTGTAAAACAGAAATAGAGTATCCTTTCTTTTTTGCAGTGTTGAGGAGATAACAAACCATAGCTTTGGCTATACCTTGTTTTCTAGCCTCTGGAACTGTTCCAATATAAAATAAACCTGCAGCTCCTTCACCATCAAAAAGTACGCATGTAGATACTGGTTTTCCATTTAAAAATCCTAGATAATAATGAGAATTAATGAGTTCAAGTCCAGCGTTAATGAAATATTTTTTATAAGACTGAACTATCTCAGGGAATTCAAAGCTTTTTACCAGGATATCAGTCCATGTTCCGAGTTCATCTAAATTAAGGACTTCTTTTATTGCCATACCTTCTGGAAAATCAAAGCTTTCAGGAACATTTTCAAGATCAATTGCCATGGCACTCCAATCATATTTATATGTAAAACCATAATCTTTCAGGGTGTTTTGCAGGTTTACAGGGTATGATTGGGGAGTAATGTACCATGAAGCAGATATATTTAACTTTTTAATCCTTGAGATTATCTGCTCAATACTTGTAGATAAATCAGATTCATTAAAATTTGCCATGAAAATACGGCTGAACCAGTTTTTTGTGAATATATATTTAATTTCAGGGGCATCACAGATCTCATCACCATTTAAACGCCCTAAATTAAGAAAAAACTTTGCAGTATTGTATTCAATCAAATTAGCTGTATCTTCCTCTGAAATCGCCATATAATCACAAAAATAATTTTATCTTAAAATTTTTGAATTAGTTCATTTGATTAATGCATCTATTACAACGTGATAAACGCCGGGAGAATATTTTTTTATGATTCTCTTATTTAATATTTCCACATCGCGCCCACCTGCAGCGTCAATTATTCTTTGAGGTGGCCTTTCAAACTTTAACTTATCGGGCACTGATTCGTGATAGTGAATAATGCCTCCAGGCTTCACTATGTCCACTGCTTTATCAAGATATTCATTTGTATTTCCAATGTAGCCCATTAAAACTCTATCTGCGAAATTTTTAGGCTTAAATTCTCTGCAGTCACCTAATATTGGTTCTATTACATCTTCAACTTTGTTAAGCATGATATTTTCCTTTAAATAGCCGTATGACACGGGATTTATTTCTAGGGAATAAATTTTAGCAGGATTGGAATGCACAGCCATAGGTATTGAAAAATATCCGATTCCGGCGAACATGTCCACAATGGTTTCACCATCTTCAACCAGATTTGCCATTCTTTTCCGTTCTCCTGTGTTTCCCTTAGACCACATTATTCTGGCAACATCTAGCTTGAAAAAACAGTGATTTTCTCGATGAATGGTTTCTGTATTATCGCCGACGAGTATTTCAACTTCTGGCTCTCTTTTAGGGCCATTTATCCGCCCTAATTTAACTATACGTTTCACTTCAGGTAAATTTAGTAGTTCCTGTAAATTATCTGGTTCATTTTTTAAAACAAGAATATCTCCGATGACTTTGCCTTTCATAAATATAATATTTATGCTAAAGATTTAAAATGTTATCGCAGTTTATAACTCAACTTCCAGAAAATGCAAAATTGATAATATGATGTTTAAAGATAGGGATAAGATATATGCATGTCAAATTAGCTTAAAAAGTTAATTAGAATTGGTATATTCTTTTATGTTTGATTACTAAGGTCAATTTTCAGGATTTTCCAAAAAAATAGTATTCGTATTTTCTAAATAGTTCCTAATTTGGTAGTGAGTGGAGATCAAGACAAAAAGAATAACTATTACAACAGACAAAATTTATTCATTATTCAACTAAGACAGGGGAGATTCAAAATGAGTTTAGTAGATAGACAGAAAATCCTTGATATCTTAAATAAATATGATAAAAAAGACATAACTATTGCAACATTAGGAAGTCATACATCTTTACATATACTAAAAGGAGCAAAAGAAGAAGGTTTCAGGACAGCTGTAGTATGCGAGAAAGGACGTGAAGTTCCATACCAGCGTTTTGGAGTTGCTGATGAATTTATACTTGTTGATAAATTCAGTGATATAGTAAATGAAGATGTACAACAAAAATTACGTGATTTAAATAGTATTATTGTACCGCATGGCTCTTTTATAGCTTATGCCGGGCTTGATCGCGTAGAAAGTGAATTTTATGTTCCAATGTTTGGAAACAGGTCCATCTTAAGGTGGGAAGCTGAAAGAGATCTTGAAAGAAAACTTCTTTTAGAATCAGACATAAGGATACCTAAAAAATTCGAAAGCAGTGCAGATATTGATAGAACTGTAATGGTCAAATTCCCAGGTGCAAGAGGTGGAAAAGGGTACTTCGTGGCGGCATCGCCTGAAGAATTCGATAAAAAAATTATCAACATGATCGACAGGGAATGGATTACAGAAGACGATATAGAAAAGGCACACATCGAAGAATATGTTTCTGGATGTAACTACTGTATTCATTTCTTCTATTCTGCATTAAAAGACGAAGTTGAAGTTTTAGGTATGGACAGCAGATTTGAATCCAATATTGATGGAGTAACAAGAATTCCAGCTAAAGATCAGCTTGAACTTGCACTGGACCCATCCTATGTTATAACAGGTAATCATCCTGTGGTTATAAGGGAATCATTACTTCCACAGGTATTTGACATCGGTGACAACCTTGTTGAAGCTGCTAAAAAATTAGTAAAACCTGGAATGAATGGGCCGTTCTGTTTGCAGACATTATGTACTGACAATCTCGAAATTGTTGTATTTGAGATGAGTGCAAGGATAGATGGTGGAACAAACACATTCATGCATGCTTCTGCTTATAGCTACCTTTTATTCGGTGAATTCATGAGTATGGGGCGCAGAATAGCACGTGAAATTAAAAATGCAGCAGAAGGAGATAAGTTAGAAGTAGTCATCACATGATGATACCACTTCTTTTTTTTTTATTTAACTTGATTTATTGTATATGCAAACTTTTTTCAATAGGTAAAAAGCAAATATACCTCTGGATCTCGTTGTTACTATCATAATTGAAGTTCAGACTGTAAATGGTGTTATTTTTTATAAGAAGTAACTCTACTCCTGCAATATTGCTGGTACTGTTGTAATTAATTTCAGTGGCTGGAACTCCATCTACAGTTGTATTTGTCTCTGAAGTGATTGTGCAGTTAGCTTGTTGGATGGATGATTTCTCTGCATTTACATGATCTTGCAGAGATAATGTTGCAGGACCTTTACTTATAAGTAACGCATCTGATTGGGTTCCTGTATTATTTACTCCATTTAATGCTGTAATTACAGTAAGGTTATTTCCTGTACCGAAGGGATGTGTGTTTACAGGATTGTCCATTGTAACTAACTCTCCAAAATAACTGAATGAGATTCCATTCTGGTCATATGTCGTGTTGTTGCCGGCACCTGCAATTGCCATTGTCGTACCGAAGATACATCCAATTATTATAAAAAGAAGTACCATGGTAAACCTGATTTTCTTAATATAATTTGTTTGGGGATTTTTTATTAGCCTGGTTGTTATAACCTTACCTAAAATTCCACCTAAAGTTCCCATGATGAAGAAAAGGAATAAAATACTGAAATCACCTAAACCAAAAAGTGAGAGTACTAGAACAGGTAAAATGCCTATTATTCCTCCATTAAGCATGCTCTGCTGATAATTGCTGTTCCCAATCCAGCAAGCCAGAATGTTACCTATTATAAGGGGCACTATAACTGCAAATATGAATGCAGACCCAAATTCGGATAGATTTAATGGATGATACAGGCCCAGTAAAACTACCAGCATTCCAATAAAAAACATTAATCCAGAATAAACAAGAGTTCCTGCAAAAATAGCCTGTAAACTAAATTTATTTTCAGCTGTTCTTACATTTTGAATTTTTACATTTTTTTCGGGGGATTCTTTGAACATATATCCGCAAACTAAACATTTTATAGAATCATCATCATATTCAATACCGCAGTTAGGGCATTTAACCATTATAACTCGCCTCTAAATATATTTTTGAATTTATTAAAAGATCACAGTAATCTTTATAATTTTGATTTTTACATAGTCTGTAAACACTTTTATAAGTATATGGTTGATTTTTAAAATAAGGGATATGTGATTTTTATATTAATAATTAGTGTAATTACGTTAATGCTGGGAGGTAATGCTGCGGGTTGTACTTTCAAGGTAAAGTTCATATGTTTTTGAGAAAAATTTAAAATGGCTCAAAATTTAATATATGGTTGATTTATATGACTGATGAAACTAAACAGAAAATCTTAGATGTTGCATTAAAATTGTTTAGTAAAAATGGATATGCAGGTGCCACTACTAGAATTATAGCAGCTGAAGCCGGTTTTACTGAGATGACTTTATATACCAAATTTAAAACTAAACAGAATCTTTTTAATCAGGTTATGATTTACGGCATGGAAAAATTGAATAAAGATGCATCTTCACTTATTTTTATTGATAATGAATTTGAAGACCCCAAGGACTTTTTAGAGACTTGTGTTAAAAACCTGGATAAGTTTTTCTGGAATAATTTTGAATTCTTCAAGTTAGGTTTTAACCAGGATAGAAAAGTAACCGGGCCAATTTGGAAAGAAAGTACTGAATATTTCAGTAAATACATTGAAAAGTATATTCCCAACCAGAAAATAGATTATATGGCATTTTCACTTTCTATATTCTCATTTGTATACATGTCAAATTTGGGAAAGTACCAAGGCGGCCACAATCCCCTCCGTGATGAGCTTTTAGAAAAATTCATCTATAATCTTACGCTTTGCATCGAGTAGCAAGGTGAAAAAATCTTTAAGTCTGTAAATAAAATTCTTTTTTTTAAATTCCACTTTTAAAAATGACTTTTTTTAAAATTATTAATATTTAATCTCTATTTTTTTTTAAATTCAGCTTTTAAAATGAATTTCTCTCAAATTAGTAATAATTGTTCTATATTTTATATTATTATATTTAATAATCTTTATATATGAAATAACAACTAATTATCTACTAATTATAGCACTTTATAAATTGCTATAGTTAAAAAATTTACAAATATAGTTAAAAAAGCGAATTTCGGTTAAAAATTGTAAAAGGGGGTGAAAAAGATTAAAAAACAAGCAATTCTATTGACTTTAACGTTAATTCTTATATTATTCGCATGTAATGCAGTTTCGGCTGCAGATAATTCGAATAATACTACACAATCAAATAACAGTTCTACACAGCTGTCTGCCGCTAATCCCACAGCAGTTACTACTCATGGAACTTCTTCAAAAGTCGTGATTTCAGGTAAAGTGCTTAAATGTTCCGATGGGACTTCGTTTTCCGGCGTTACAGTAACAGCTTCTAAAGGTGGATCTAAACTCGCAAGTACAACCACCGGCAGCGACGGGAATTATACTTTGAATTTCCTCAGCAGTGATGATGTATTTAATGTAACTGCAAGTTATCCTGGCCATGTTTCGTCCATTAAAAATGTTGCTGTGGCTTTTGGTGCAGGTGGTACTAGCTATGGGGCAGCAAATTTCAAGCTGGGAATGAACGATGTTTATGTTTCTACAACTGGAAATGATGCTGATGGTCGTGGTTCATCTAGTAAACCTGTCCAAACAATAAAATATGCGTTGGACTTGGTTAATGATGGTGGAACGATACATTTGATGAGTGGAACCTATGATGGAAGTGGTAATTACCATATATACATCACTAAAAATGTTACAATTAAAGGCAATACTGGGAATGCAAATGATGTCACAATCATTCCTTGGGGACATTGGTTATTTGAAGTTCATGGTGTGAGTCTCACATTACAGGATTTAACGATTAAACAAGCGGCTGATATGGGAGCAATAATTTCTTATGGGGGTAGTCTATCCATAAGTAACTGTAGATTCATTAATAATACCAACAATAAGCAGTACGGTGTTATCAGTACTTTTGGTACTTGTACTGTGACTGGTTGTACTTTCATAGATAATACTGTATCGGGGAATGGTGGCGTTATTTACAATACTGGTACTTGTACTGTGACTGGTTGTACTTTCACGGGTAACAATGCAACTGGGGCTGGTGGTGCTATTTACAATAAGGATGGTACTATTAGTTCGAGTGGTTGTACTTTCACTGGTAACAATGCGACTACTGGTGGTGCTATTTACAATAAGGATGGTACTTGTACTATATATGATTGTACTTTCAAAAATAACAGAGTTAACACTACAATTACAGGCGGTGATGGGGCTGCTATCTATAATTCTGGTACTTTAAATGCTACTATAAGTACTTTTGAAGATAATACTGCAGAAAGCGGTGCTATATGGAATGAAGGTACTAGTACTATTACATACTGTACTTTCACAAACAACAATGCAACTAACATAGGTGGCGCTATTGAGAATTATGGGGCTATGAATATTAATTTTGGTACATTTGAAGGTAACAAAGCAAATTCTGCAGGTGCAATTTCAAATTACGGCAGTTTGGCAATTAGTAATAGTACATTTACTCGTAACACTGCAACTAACATAGGTGGGGCTATTTCCCAGAGAGATGATGGACATACTGGTTCTAATAATGCGCTGACTATTACGGGCAGTACTTTCACAAATAACACTGCAACAACTAAAGGCAGTGCTATCTATTGTGGTGATAATGCAGGCACTTGCAACATTCACTTTAACACTATTTATGGAAATACTGGAACCAATGACATATATTCTAAGAGTACAATAATAAATGCAGTTAATAACTGGTGGGGCACTAATTTCAGCGGAACCAACCCGGTAAATGCAAATATGGTCAACGGCAATGTCAATGCTGACCCATGGATTGTGCTTACTCTTACAAGTAGCGATAATTTAGTTGATATTGGAAGGACAACCACTGTAAAAGCTAATTTAAAATACAATTCAGCAGGTACAGATGTTTCCAGTTTAGGTACTGTTCCTGATGAAGATGTTGTGTTTACTTTTGACAGTTTAGGAAGTGTATCTCCAACTAGCGGTACAATTAGTAAGAACTTAAATGCTACAACAACTTTCACTGCGGGTTCAACAGCTGGAAATTCTGTGGTAAGCGCTGCTGTTAACGGGCAGACAGTAACTACGACAATTAAAATAAGGGACTTGAGCAATGTTTACGTTAACCCAAACACTGGAAATGATTCTACGGGAGACGGCAGTCATTCATCACCATTACAGAGCCTTGCCAAAGCTATCAGTGAAGTCAGGGCAGGTGGTACAGTACACGTTGCAAAAGGGACTTACAGTGGGGCAAACAACAGGGGCATAAGAATTGATAAGGACGTAACTATCATTGGTGAAAGCCAGAATAATATTATAATTGATGCTCAAGGGCAAAATAGTACATTCTTCGTTGGCTATGATTTCACCGTTACAATAAAAAACTTAATGTTTTCAAATGGGAATGCAACTAGTAGTGGTAACGGGGGCGCTATCGTTAGTAGCGGTACTTTGAATCTGAACAACTGTACCTTCATAAACAACACAGCAGAAATTCATGGCGGTGCTATCTACACTGATCATCCTTTGAATATTAATGGTTGTACTTTTACTGGTAACACTGCAAAATATGGTGGTGCTATTAGAGGTATCAGTTATGTTCCTTACACATTTACTGTGCATTTCAGTTCTTTTGTAAATAACACAGCAACCACAGGTAATGCTATCTACTGTGACAATTATGGTTCGGTGAATGCTACCCTTAACTGGTGGGGTTCAAATAACCCGGCTTTCAGCAGTCTTGTGGGTGAAAATGTGGATTATTCGCCGTGGATGGTGCTGAATATCACTTCAAACACTGCAACTGTCAAAAAAGGAGGCAGTGCAGCTATAACGGTGAACATGCTCTACGACAGCGATGGAAATTACCATAACCCTGCTTCAGGCCATGTGCCGGACGGTGCTGATGTGATTTTCACAGGAACTCGTGGAAGTCTTAACCCAACAGGCAGCACGCTGATTGATGGCCAAGCAACGTCGATATTCACAGCTAATGCTGCAGGTGCAGCAGTTGTTTTCGCGGCAGTTGATGATGAAACCGTTCAAACACCTATAACTATAGCTAAAGTAAATACTAATCTTGTAGTTGGCAATGCTGCTGGTGTCAATGGTAAAACTGTTAATTTAACTGCAACGCTAACTGATGAAAAAGGTAATCCTGTAGATGGTGAGATAGTTAATTTCAATGTTAATGGAAATACACAATCTGCAAAAACTAATGCGAGTGGAGTTGCCACATGGAGTTATCTTATCACAGAAACTGCCGGAATTTACACTGTAACTGCTAATTTTGCAGGGGATGACAATTACATACTCAGCTCAGGCACTGGAACTTTAACTGTAAACATTAAAGATACAACATTGGTCGTTGGTAATGTGACTGGTGTTAATGGCAAAACTGCTAATTTAACAGCAACACTAAAAGATGTTGATGGCAATCCATTAAGTGGTAAGATAGTTAATTTCCATGTTAATGGGAAAGATTACACTGTAACTACTGATTTGAGTGGAGTTGCTACTTGGAGTTATTCTATCATGGAAACTGCGGGAGTTTACACTGTAACTGCTAATTTTGCAGGGGATGACAATTACATACTCAGCTCAGGCACTGGAACTTTAACTGTAAACCTTAAAGACACAACATTGATTGTTGGTAATGTGACTGGTGTTAATGGTAAGACTGCTAATTTAACTGCTGCATTAACTGATGCAGACGGTTCAGTAAGCGGTGAAAGTGTTACTTTCCATGTTAATGGGAAAGATTACACTGTAACTACTGATTTGAGTGGAGTTGCTACTTGGAGTTATCCTATCTCGGAAACTGCGGGAGTTTACATAATATCTGCTAGTTTTGTTGATGGTAAAATTTATGCAAATAGTTCAGGCACAGGAACTTTAACTGTAAACACAATAAACACAACACTTATTGTAAACAACGCAACTGGTTACAATGGCAAAACTGCTAATTTAACAGCAACACTAAAAGATGTTGATGGCAATCCATTAAGGGGTAAGACAGTTAATTTTAATGTTAATGGAAATGCCTACACTGCAACAACTGACGCTAGTGGACTTGCTGCTTTAAGTTATAAACTGACTAAAGCTGGAGTTTACAATATAATTGCTAGTTTCTCTGATGGTGCAGTTTATGCAAACAGTACTGGCAGCGGTAATTTAACTGTAAGTCCTGCTGCAAATCTTTATATCAAAATAACAGCAAGCAATAACAACCCCGAAGTCGGTGAAAAATTCCTGCTCACTTACAAACTTGGTAATTACGGGCCTGATGCTGCAGAAAACGTTACAATAACCTTTAAATTACCTGAAGGTCTGGACTTTGTAAAAGTTACTGCAGACACTGGAAACTGTACATATGATCCAGCAACAAGGACAGTAACATGGACAATAGACTCTGTACCAGTAGGAGACCCTTACCTGTACTTTACAGTTAAAGCAGCAGGTGATGGAACTTATAAAATAACACCAGGCATTGATTCAGCAACCTACAACTCCGGAAGCAGCGGTGATATAACCATTAATGTACAATCACCGTCAAGCAGCGGTTCAACCGGTTCCAGTACAGTTAAAGCAGCAAGTACAATAAGCATGCAGAAAACAGGTGTACCGTTAAACTATTTAATACTCGCCATATTCTTGGTTTTAAGTGGTTTAGTGCCAAAAAGAAAATAAAACCTTTATTTTTTCTTATTTTTTTTTAAATTGAATAGGTTAAACAGGATTAGAGATAATCCGTAGGTTACATTTAAAATTTTAAAACAAATTTCTCAGGTAGATATTTGGCATGTTATGGCTAGCTTTTAAAAAAATTATGGAATTGAAAACCTGAAATTTGTAGAAAAGTTTAAAAATTATTACTTACAATATAATCTAAATAAACTTATAATCTGTTTTGGAGTATTTAGTTTTCTAAAAAGATTTAAATAGTTTTATAACTTCGTTATAATTATAGAAAAACCTAAATATTATTAAAAATTATTTAATAATAAATAAGATATGCTTTAAATTTTAATTTTAAGTTTCCCTTATATGCTTTAATTTCTATTTATATACTGCAAACACTCATATTATTGACAAAGAATAATGAAATTAATCTATTAAGAGAATAAATTATAAATAAAAGGTTTAAATTTAAAATTAACAGAAAGTAAAACAAGCAATCTTTATATAATATGAACTCCAATATTAGGAAACAGGAAACTATTTTTATTTAAATTTTGTATTTTTTTGAGGTGTATTCATGAATGATGAAAACAAATTAAAAGGCACTACAACTGTTGGTTTAAAATGTAAAGACGGGGTTGTTTTTGCTACCGAAAGAAGGGCCACAATGGGTAACTTAATAGCTCACAAGGCTACTGACAAAATTTTTAAAATTGATGATCATTTAGGGGCCACAATAGCCGGAGGCGTAGGTGATGCCCAGAGTTTAATGAAATATATAAGTGCGGAAGTAGCCTTATATAGACTTAGAAACGGCGCAAGAATAAGCGTTGAATCAGCTGCAACTTTAACAGCAAACATATTACATTCATCAAGGTTTTATCCATATTATGTTCAAACTTTACTTGGAGGAGTCGATGATAATGGACCATCATTATTCTCATTAGACCCTGCAGGTGGAGTAATAGGAGATGATGTGATTTCAACTGGATCCGGTTCACCGGTTGCTTATGGTGTTCTTGAAGACAGGTATAACAAAGATTTAGATGTTGAAGAAGGAGTTGAAGTTGCTGTTCGAGCAATACAATCCGCAATGGAAAGAGATGCATATTCAGGTAATGGAATTCTAGTTGCAACTGTAACTGAAGAAGGCTTTAAAATGTTACCTGAAGAAGAGGTAAAAAGTAAATTAAGGAAATAAATTAACTTTTTTTTGCCCCCAAATTAATATTTACATGAGTTTATTATTATTAAATTTATTAAATCTGTAAACTTAGTTTACGGTATTTTCTATTTTTTAGAAGTGGTTTTATGGGTTCAGAGATTCAAGAAATTAAAAATACGATAGTACAAAGATTACCATCAAGAGTACAAGTAGCAAAGGTAGAGTTTGAAGGTCCGGAGGTTGTAATTTATACCAAAAACCCCGAGATCATAACCGAAAATGGAGGACTTATAAGGGATCTTGCAAAGGATATAAGAAAGAGAATAATTATCCGTTCCGACCGTTCTGTACTTGCAGAACCAGAGAAAGCTATTGAAAAGATCCACGAAATAGTTCCAGAAGAAGCTAAAATAACTAATATTTCTTTTGATGATGTTACCTGCGAAGTTATAATAGAGGCAAGAAAACCAGGCCTTGTAATAGGTAAATATGGTACTACATCAAGAGAAATAGTTAAAGGAACAGGATGGGCACCTAAAATACTTAGAACGCCTCCTATATCTTCTGATGTCATACAAAGGGTAAGGAGAACATTAAGGAAAAACAGTAAAGAGCGAAAACAAATTTTACAAACACTTGGAAATAGAATTCATCGTCCTGTTTCTCTTGAGAATGAATGGACACGTTTAACATCGCTTGGTGGATTTAGAGAAGTCGGAAGGTCTTCCTTGTTTTTGCAGACTCCAAATAGTAAAATTTTACTTGACTGCGGGGTTAACGTCGCAGGAGTCGATGAAAAAAGTTCTTATCCTTATTTGAATGTTCCTGAATTTATTTTAGATAACCTTGATGCAGTGGTAATAACCCACGCACACCTTGATCACTCTGGATTTCTGCCATATCTTTTCCATTATGGATATGAAGGGCCAGTTTATTGTACAACCCCAACAAGGGACTTAATGACATTATTACAGTTGGATAATATAGATATAGCTCACCGTGAGGATAAACCTCTTCCTTTTAACGTTAAACACGTTAAAAAATGTGTTAAACATACTATAACTTTAGATTACGGTGAAGTAACTGATATAGCTCCAGACATACGTTTAACTCTTCACAATGCAGGGCATATCCTGGGATCTGCAATTGTACACATGCACATAGGAGACGGCCAGCATAACTTTGTTTATACTGGAGACTTTAAATATGAACGAAGCAGGCTTCTGGAACCTGCAGTGTCAAAATTCCCGAGATTAGAGTCACTTGTAATGGAAAGTACATATGGTGGACATGGAGATGTTCAGCCAACCCGAAATGACGCAGAAAAAGAGCTTGTAAAAACAATTTACAGGACTTTAGAACGTGGAGGGAAGATTTTAATTCCTGTTTTCGCTGTTGGAAGGGCTCAGGAACTTATGATAGTACTTGAAGAGTACATCAGGCATGGAATTATTGATGAAGTCCCAGTCTACATCGATGGAATGATATGGGAAGCAACAGCGATTCACACAGCCAGACCTGAATACTTAAGTAAAGATCTCCGTGACCAGATATTCCACATGGGAAGAAACCCGTTCATCTCAGAGGTGTTCCATAAAGTAAATGGAATGGAAGAGAGAAAAGAAATAGTGGAAGGAGAACCAGCTATAATCCTTTCAACTTCAGGAATGCTTACTGGAGGAAATTCTGTAGAGTACTTCAAATGGTTATGTGAAGACGAGAAAAACACTTTAGTCTTTGTTGGTTACCAGTCTGAAGGGTCCCTTGGAAGAAGGATACAGAAAGGATGGAAGGAAATTCCACTTAAAGAAGACGGTAAGACCAATGTTTACAATGTAAGAATGGAAATAAAAACCATTGAAGGATTCAGTGGTCACTCAGACAGAAAACAGCTCATGGATTACGTAAGGAAATTATCTCCAAAACCAGAGAAAATCCTTATATGTCACGGTGATAACTACAAAACCCTTGATCTTGCATCAAGTATTTACAGGTCTTATAAAATCGAGACAAAGACTCCAATGAACCTGGAAACTGTTAGGATTCAATAATCCTATATTTTTAATTTTTACAAATTCTCATTAACTGGTTTCCCCCCCTTTGAAACTCATAATTAACGGTTTCAATGGAAACATGCATTTCTTTTTCTTTAAAAATTTTTATTATTTCTTCTACATGGCACGACTTGTCTGTATTTAAATCTAGCAGAGGGAATATCCTCACTTCACGAGCTACCCTTAGCATTTCATCGACGGCGCTTATGTGAAAGTCCAGTGAAAGCATGTCTGAATATAAAAATAAAAAATGAGAGCTGAGGGCTAAATCAAATTCTTTATTTTTAAATGGTAAATATGGAAGTGCAGTGTTTATATAGCGTTTTTCGTTTATTCCTGTTTCAAAATCATTTAAAAATAATTTCATTGCAGTCATTCTGGTTTCTGCAAGTTCTTCAACGTTTTTAATGTTTTTCCAGATGTAGTCATCTTTATTAGCTTTTGCCTGGGTCATTACATCATCAAAGGTTTCGTCTATTCTTTTTTCAATATCTTCTTTGCTGAACTGGTATAGGGGGTCTATGGTAATGACTTCTTTATTTTGCATTTTCATTTCATAATTGAAACTTGATGGGCCTCCACCGCAGTCCAATATATTTTTATTTAAATCCGTTTTATTAAGGCTGAACATGGCCGTGTATTCAGTTAATGTTCTTCCCAGTGGAACTACTTCTTTTAATTGCATTTTTATCACCTGCTAATCTTAATGTATAATATTGATCGTTATTGTTATTTATAGATCGTTGAAGTTATTGAATGTTCGTTAGGTGATGAGCTAATAAATATTAACTATATGTAAGTTATTTAATTAAATGTCAGTTATATGATACCTAATTTAATTTTAAATGGCTTAAATTTCCAATTTGGTATAAGTCTTTCGAGAAAAAGTGGTTTTTAATGTAATTTGAATTTATTATATTTTAATTTTATATTAATTGCTCTAGATACAATTAGGGGGTAATTAATCCATATATAACCTTTTATTAATGCATAATTAAATTATATTCAATTTTATAAATTATTTTGATCTCTAGTTTGTTTTTGATCATTCAATTTAGTAATTTCAATTTATGACTATCCTAAACGTAATATTTAATAAATTATTGAAATATAATAATATGTAATCACTTAACTTTTAGGAAAGTATCTGGGATAAATTTTTAGGAGAAGTGATATGGAGTTAAAATCACTTATAGAAAAAATTATGCTTCTAAATGATACTTTAGGATACTCCGATAACACTGAAAGGTTAATAAACAAAGAATATATACTAAAAGATAATTCTCAGACTCTTGAAGACTTAGAAAAACTTCTTATTGATTCAATTAAGTATTCTCAAAGTCATGAATTAAAGCTGGGTTTAGAAATTATATTACTACTTGTATCTCATAAAAACGAAAATATAAGGAATTCTGCCCTTGCAAAAACGTTTGTTTTAATGGACGATGGGTTAATTAGGGAACTCGTTGTCAAAGAGCTAAAAAACGTATCTGACAATGGAAACAATGATTTTAGTGAATCTGCAGAATATTCACTTGATTTAATAGCTGATGAAATCCATAGATTTGAGGTAATGGATGCAGTTTTTGATCTGTTTTGTAAACTAAAAAAAAGGATTGTATCTAAATTTAATCAGTCTGAGTTCATATCTGTTTTTTCAATGCAATCTTTTGATAAGTATAATTCAGCAGATATGTCTGGTATTAAAACTGGTTTATTTAACCAATTAATATGTAACTTACGTGCTTTAAATCGTAAAATGGATAAAATGATTCCATATTTGGAAGAAATGGAAGATTATGATGAAATAGAATATGGAAAATTCAGTTATTTAGATATTCAAAATTCTAAATCCGGTGAAAGAGAATCATTACAAAAATTGGCAGATTTTTATGCATCGACTTTTACAGAAAGGGGTCATTTGCGCAGATTAATATTCTTACTCGACGATGAAGATCAGGAAGTCCAGGAAATAGGGTTTAATGCATTAACAGGTATAGTAGAAGTATTAATAACGGATTCAGCTCGAAAAAAACTTATAGAACCAGTAACTAGTTCAGATTTAGAGAAAATATCTCCATTTAAAAACTAAATTTCAAAAAACAAATATTGCTTGAAAAGTATTAATCGGTGTAGAGGGGAAAAATAAGTCCCTGATCTATTTTTTTATCTATGGAAAATCTAAAAAGTTTTATAAGGTCTGATTAGATAATAGATATTAATATACATTACATTTATTTTTAAATAAATAAACTGGGGAAAATCATAGATTTTCCGAGCCCCAAAAATCAAAGATTTTTGAGGGTCGTACGAAACCAAACGGTTTCGTAGCCCCAAACACGAAGTGTTTGAGGGTTTTAAAAATTTTTGGTGAATTACATGGTAACATATTCAGAATCAGGTGTTGATATTAATCTTGAGGAAGCTACAGTTTCTGCACTGGTTTCCGAAATTAAAAACACGCTTTCATTTAGAGATGTAATTACAGAAAGCGGTCATTTTGCGGCGCTTGTAAGATTAGGAGATAAAGCAATCGCCATGAGTACAGATGGTGTTGGAAGCAAAATATTAGTTGCAAAAATGATGAATAAATATGATACAGTTGGAATAGACTGTATTGCAATGGTTGTAAATGACATTCTCTGTGTTGGCGCTGAACCAATAGCAATGGTGGATTATCTTGCTGTTGAAAAAGCAGATCCTGAAATTGCAGGTCAGATTGGAAAAGGGCTTGCTGAAGGATCTAAAATGGCCAAAATAGCTATGATTGGGGGAGAAACTGCATCCCTTCCAGAGATAATTAAAGACTTCGACCTTGCAGGTACTGGAATTGGAATTGTAGATGCAGATAAAATTATAACTGGAGAAAATATCGCTGATGGTGATGTTCTTATTGGAATAGAAAGCAGTGGTGTTCATAGTAACGGATTAAGCCTTGCTAGAAAAGTATTTTTTGATGAGGCTAATTTAAGTATCGATAGCCCTCTCCCAACAGATTCTAATAAATTAGTTGGGGAAGAGCTTTTAAAACCCACTGAAATTTATGTAAAACCCGTTGTTGAACTTTTAAAGGAAGATATAGATATTCATGGCCTGGCCCATATTACTGGGGGCGGATTTTTAAATCTTAAACGGCTCAAAAAGGGTATCAGCTACAACATAGATAGTTTACCCGAACCCAGTTCAATTTTTAAATCTATCTATTCATTAGATGTCCCATTAGAAGAGATGTACCGCGTATTTAATATGGGTATAGGATTTGTAGTTATTGTACCTGCTCGTGAAGCGGATAAAACAATAAATGTTATTAAAAAGTATAACAAAGCTTATAAGATAGGAACTGTTGTAGATAACAAGGATGAAACAGTTAAAATAAAAGCGTTTAATGGGGATATTATTACTTTAAATTAATTTCACGCTGAATTTCAAGATTAAAAATTAAATGGTGTATTACATGAAAATAACAATTGAACAAGAAAGATCAATAATTATGGAAATTTTAACAAGATTTAATATACCAGAAGAGGATGCATACATAGTTGCTGATGTTACTATGGATGCTGACCTTAAGGGATTCACTTCTCATGGAATAGGAAGGTTTCCGCAGTACGTAAAGGGATTAAAAGTTGGAACTATAGATCCAGAAGCTGAAATAACTGTGGAAGAGGAAACAGCATCTACAGCCCTTTTGAATGGAAATCACAAGTTTGGACATGTTGTAACCTATAAAGGTATGGAAATGGCAATGAAAAAGGCAGAACAAACTGGTGTTGGGCTTGTTGGAATACACAACTCCAACCATTTTGGAGTTGCAGGTTACTACTCAGATATGGCGATTATGCAGGACATGATAGGTGTTGTAATAGCAAATACAGAACCTGCAGTAGCTCCAATCGGTGGTAAAGAACCAATAATTGGTACAAACCCAATAGCAATCGGTATTCCTGCAAATAAAAGTTATGTCTCTGTAGATATGGCAACATCTGCTTCTGCAAGGGGAAAACTCTTAGAAGCTCTTAGAAAGGGTCAAAAAATCCCTGAAAATGTTGCGCTTGACTGTGACGGAAACCCTACAATAGACCCTGAAGCTGCACTTAAAGGTTCAATCCTACCATTTGGGGCTCATAAAGGATATGCCCTTGCATTTATGGTTGAAATTATGGCAGGGCCTCTTGTAAGGGCAGCATTTGGTAAAGGGGTTAAAGGAACCGCAAACCCCGAGGAAATGTGTACAAAAGGCGACCTTTTAATGGCAATAGATCCATCAAAATTTTCTGATATCAACCAATTCAAAGAAGAAGTGGATGGGTTTGTAGCAGAAATTAAAGATTCAGGTGAAAATATTTTTATTCCTGGAGACATGGAAGTAAATAACATTAAAAGATTCAGGGAAGATGGATTTTCAATAGACGACAATTTATTTAAACAGCTTAAAGAAATCTCTGAAGAGCTTTCATTCGATATCGATGCCATAATCGAAGGTTAATTAACCCATTTTTTTATTTTAAAATTTCTAAAGGCATTAACTTTTTTCTATTTTATATAATATATTTTAACAACTTATTTTTCAATTGAATTTAAATAAACTGCTTAGTTAAACCATAAGTTAATATAATGGAAGAATTAAGCAAATAATATGACAGTTGGGGAATTTAAAACTAATTCAAACCTTAAGCGGTTAAATGAAATAATTAAAGTTTTAACCAAGTACGAATTTGGCTATGTTACTGAGAAAATAAAACTTAAAAACAAAATCCCGTTTACACACCATTCATATGAGTATGAATCCATAGAAGAATTAGATGCAACTTTGCCCTTACGACTGAGGCATGTTTTACAGGAATTAGGAACAACATATATAAAACTCGGCCAGACTTTAAGTACAAGGCCCGATTTAGTCGGGGACGATATTGCAGATGAGCTTTCAAAATTGCAGGATGATAACCCTCCTGTAGACTATGAGATCATGCAGGCCACTGTCGAAGAAGAGTTAGGGAGTTCAGTAGATGAGTTGTTTTCTTCCTTTGAAAAAGAACCTTTGGGATCTGCTTCTATAGGGCAGGTACACAAAGCAGTGCTTAAAACTGGAGAAGAAGTAGCAGTTAAGATACAGAAACCCGGCGTAAAAGATCTTATTAAGAATGATATTAATATAATGCGCTTTCTGGCTGTAAGAATCAATGATTATGTTCCTCAATCCAGAAATTACAACCTTCCAGGCATTGTAAATGAATTCGAACGTTCTATTTTTAAGGAAGTCGACTACGGGCAGGAAGCAATGAACATAAAACGGTTTGATTACAATTTTAAAGATGATGAAACTGTTTATGTCCCCAAGGTTTACAAAGAATATTCAACTTCTAAAGTCATCACTATGGAACTTATTGGAGGGAAAAAGGTTTCAGATGTTATAAATTCTGATAAAGGTTTCAATAAGGAATTAATAGCAAAAAGAGGGGTAAATTCTTATTTTAAACAGGTACTGATCCATGGTTTTTTCCATGCAGATCCTCATCCGGCCAACATATATGTTTTAGAGGATAATATTATCTGTTTTTTAGATTATGGGATGATGGGTATTCTGGATCAGGAATTTAGAGAAAATTTAGCTGAACTGATTATATATTTTGTAGAAAACAGCGTCAAGGGCATGATAAACCAGCTGATTTACATGGGCATAATCAGTGAAAATATCGATATTAAATCATTCAAATACGAACTTACAGATTTAATGTACAAGTATTATGGAATAGGCCTCAATGAGATGCACGGGGGAATGGATGATTTAATTTCACTCATGAGAAAATATAAAATCCAGATACCAAGTGAATTCGTGCTTCTGGCCCGGGGAATTGGAATGCTTGAAGATGTAGGTGAAAAACTGGATCCAAACTTTAATCCCCTAGATGCCTTTAAACCCATGGCTCAAAAGGTTATCCGCAAAAAAATAAGTCCATTGAAGGTTGTTGATTTTGTTAAGGATAATCTGTTTGAAGTTGAACACCTTATGAAAACTCTGCCCCGTAATCTCAGCAGAACCCTATATAAAATAGAAGAAGGGAAAATAACTCTTGAATTAGAGCATAAAGACCTTGAAAGGATAAGTAACAAGGTTTCAGCATCTTTAATACTGGCGGCACTTTTAATAGGTTCTTCATTAATCATGCAAACTGACAAGGGCATATTAATACTGGGATTCCCATTTTTAGGCATTATTGGATTTATAGTTAGTATGGTACTGGGATTAGCTCTTGTATTATCTATTTTAAAGTATAGGGAGCTATAATGCGCTCAAACAGCAAAACCTTCAAAAATCATAGATTTTTAGAAAATACTATGTATTTTCTAACAAAAAAAGTTATAGTCGAATACACAAATATAAACGAGATATGTACAAACATAATTCAATTTTATAAATATTTACAGTAAGGTGTATTACGTGGAAAGCAGTGAAGCGGTTTATAAAGCAATAAAAAAAGCAGGAATAGACTTTATAGTTAGTGTACCCTGCGTAAATCTTGGAAAAGTTATGGAACTTGTAGATTGTGACGAAGATATCATTCATGTCCCTGTAACAAGGGAAGAAGAAGGATTTGGAATATGTGCAGGGGCATTTTTTGGCGGTAAGAAGCCCGCTATATTGATGCAAAATTCAGGACTTGGAAATTCAGTGAATGTACTTGCATCACTGTATGAACTATATAAAATTCCTATAATTATAATTATGAGCCATAGGGGCACTGAAGGGGAATTTATGAGTGCCCAGATCCCTATGGGGAAAGCAACCCCTGGTGTTTTGGATGCATTAAATATTGCTTACTTCAACCCTAAAACTCCTGAAGAAGCTTTAGAAATTATTCCTCAGGCATGGAAATTGTCTGAAATGGGTGAAGCGCCGGTTGGAATACTTTTAGAAATTACATTCTGGAAAAATTAATTGAGATGATACTATGGAACGTATTGAAGCCATAAAAGAAGTAGCAGAAAGTCTTAATGATGAACTTGTAATCTGTAACATCGGATTTCCATCCAGAGAATTATACGCAGTTAAAGATTCTCCCACTCACTTTTATATGTTAGGATCTATGGGAATGTCATCATCCATTGGTCTTGGACTTGCGATGTCAGGAAAAAGAAAAGTGGTATCTTTTGATGGGGATGGATCAGTTTTAATGAATATGGGAACTCTTGTAACCATTTTCAGCCAAAATCCTGAAAATTTTATATTGGTTGTCTTTGATAACCAGTGCTACGGCTCTACAGGGTCGCAGTGCACATACACAACGAAGATCGATCTTTTGAAGGTTGCAAAATCAATAGGATTTAAAAATACATTTGTATTTGAAGAAGAAATTAACTTTAAAGAAGCCCTTGATGCAGAAGGGCCAGTTTTTGTGCACATAAAAGTTAAACCTGGAAATGCAAATGTTCCTGTAATTGATATGGAACCTGAAGAGATTAAAGAAAGGTTTATGGAAGAAGTAAAGAAAGGAAGTTAAGTTTTAGAGATTTAATTTTCATTTTTTAATGGATAGGTTGATTGTATGTTAAAAACAGAACTTATGAATTTCTGGCTCTGGATCGGGCTTGGTGGATTTATTGGAGCCATTTTAAGGTTTGCATTCAGTGGGTTAATGCAGTCTAAATCATCGGTTTTTCCTTTAGGTACCCTTGGTATCAACATTATTGGGAGCTTTTTCATGGGTTTTATAATGTACTCTTCTGAATTTGGAGGGTTTTTCAGTGAAGAAGCAAGGATTTTTTTAACTATAGGGCTACTTGGTTCATTTACAACCATGTCAACATTCAGTTATGAAACCTTCCGGCTACTGGAGCAAAATGAATTACTGCTGCTGAGTATAAATATTATAGGAACAGTCTTACTTACAGTATTTGCCATTTATCTTGGTAAAATTACTGCATTAAACTTGTGGAAGGTTTAAAATGAAAAAAGAGTCAGAAGCTATTTTGCTTAGAATATTTATAGGGGAATCTGATAGATATAAAGGAAAACCGCTTTACAAGTATCTCCTTGAAATGTTTAAAAATGAAGGACTGGCAGGTGCAACTGTACTCCGGGCAATAGGAGGATTTGGAAAAACAAGCTATATCCATTCAACAGCGATACTACAGCTTTCAACAGATTTACCTATTGTAATTGAAGTTGTTGATACGAAAGATAAGATTGAAATGATCAAAGTCAAGTTGGAAGGAATAATAAAGGGCGGGCTTATAACTGAAGAAAAAGTGAAAATAATTTACTATGAAGGTAAGGAAAAAGAGAGATAATTCAAATTTTAAAAAACCGATCATTGAAATGTCAATAAATAAAAATATTAATCCTGCAAAAAATTGGCAGTTAGTTGTCTAAAACACATATTATTTATGCCTTCTTTCGAATTCATCAAAGATATCGTCGATATCAACGCCTTTGTATACAAGAAGAAGCAAAGTGTGAAAAATAAGATCAACTGATTCATAAACTAAATTTTCATCATTTTTAGATGCAATTATAACTTCTGCAGCTTCTTCGCCCACTTTCTCAAGTATTTTATCTTCGCCCCGTTTTTTATCGTCTTTCATTATATTTGAGGTGTAAGAATCAATTGGATTGTCACGTCTATCCTCTAAAACACGATAGACATCTCTTATAATTGTATCTTTCATTTTATATCTCCTGAAAATCAATGGTTAAATTATTTTATGCTTTTCCTGATACTGCCGGTTATAGCTATCAAGGGGTGCTGTGCATCGTCTATTATCTCTATATCATCAAGGGAATATATGCCTTCTTTGTCTGCGGTTTTCTCTAATCCCAGTTTGATATCTTTTTCCAGTTCAATTACATAAGAATCAATTTTTTTATAACCCAGATGGGAAGCTGCAACTGTTCTGTGATGGCCATCTACTAAAATATATCTATCTCCACTTTTGACGGTGATGGTTGGCTCTGCAAGGCCTCTTTTAAGTTCATATGTCCTTCCCTGGAGTTCATCTGCATATATTTTATTTTGGGTTGGTCTGAGCCTGGCCGTAGGTACTTTTCTCCTTGATAATTTCGTTTTAACCCCGTAAAGCTGTTCCAATGTCTTTTTGAAGTAATTCACTTTCATTGGAGTTGATCTTTCGATATGAGATCTCACAATATCGGTATTTGTAATTATGCCTACTAACTTCTCTTCTTTATCTATAACTGGAAGTCTTGATATTCCCATTCTAAACATTACTCTGGCAGCATCATTTATGGACATGTCCTGGTCTGCAACTACTATATCTGTTGACATGATGTCTTTAACTAAATTGTCCCATGGTTTCAGGAGTAAATCAAAGGCAGTTACCATGCCTAATACTTCACCATTTGTTTTAACTGGAAATCCGTCGTGTCCGGTGGTTTTCATTAATTTGATGACTTCTTCATTTGGGGTATTTGGCGTTACTGTTATGACTTCCTTTGTCATATAATGCTTTACAAGGGATGATTCACTCATTTAAACACTCCTTTAATCTAAAATTATGAGAATATAATAAAGTTTTATATATTACTTTAAATTATTTATTCCATATTAATTCATCATTGCATTTAATCTTAACAATTCTATGGCATGGAATTTGTGTACCTTCCTTTAATATTAAAAATCCACGTTCTAATTTATTTATACAGCTCCCTTCAATGGTCTTAAGGTTTCCTGGAGCGCCCCTATGCACGTAAGTTATTTTACATTTCTCAATTTCTATTTCTGGATGCCATAGAATCATATCTAAAACATTCTTTACCATTTAAAGACCTGATTCAGATTAAAATTCCTGAAAGTATCTTGGTAATAATCTGTTTGAAGTGACTAAAAAATCTATGTATATTGGGGAGCCAATAAATATAGTCGTTTTTATCACTTAAATAGATTAAAAGACCTGCAATATGGGGATAATAAAAAAATTAAAAAATAGTTAATTTTCAATATAAAATGGTTTTTCATTTTAAAGCTTCGCTTAAAAACTTAGCTGTTTCTCCAGGGTCTGCTTTTCCACGAGTAAGTCTCATGACTTGCCCTATTAAGAAATTCATTGCCCCTTTTTTGCCTTCATGATAATCCGATACTGCTTGAGGGTTTTCATCTATAGCTTGCTTTACAGCTTTTAAAACGCTTTCCTCATCACTTACACCAATTAAACCAAGTTCTTCCGCAATTTTAGCTGGTGAATCCTTGTTTTTAGGCATTTTTTCAATTATTTTCTTTGCAGCTTTTGGAGTTACTTTTTTATCTTGTATAAGCTTCAGGAGTTCAACGATATTATCCGTTGTTATTCCACTGTCAGCAAATCCCATTTTATTGTAGTTAAGAATCCTTTTAAGCTCATCCCTCATCCATAATGCTGCAAATGAAGGATCTATTTTCTTTGCAACTTCTTCATATGCATCTGCAAGTGCGAGTTCTGATGTAATGACCTTTGAATATTCTTCTGCTATTCCATATTCCTCAATAAATCGTTCTGATTTTATATGGGGAGGCTCTGGCATGTTCTCTTTTATACATTCCACCTGTTCATCTTCTGCCACCATTGGAGGGAGATCTGGATCGGGTATGTACCTGTAATCGTCAGCCTCTTCTTTAAGACGCATTGGAACTGTGATCATTTGCGATTCAAGGAATGCTCTTGTTTCCTGTTTTATTTCCACTCCTCTTCTAAGGAGATTTTTCTGCCTTATTATTTCATATTTAAGGGCTTTGTATGCTCCCCTTATGGAGTTTACATTCTTTATTTCGGCCCTCTTTCCACCTTCAAGGGATATGTTAACATCAGCCCTCATTGTTCCTTCTCCACGGGCACTGCCGCTGTATTCCAGAACTCTTATTAGTTCGCGAAGGAAGGTCCTTGCTTCTTCAGGAGAGGTCATATCTGGTTCTGTTACAATTTCGATAAGTGGAATTCCAGATCTGTTAAAATCTACCACTCCTAAATCTGGTTTGTATTGGGCTGGATCTTCTTCCAGGTGAACTTCACGAATTCGTATACCGTTCAGGTTACCTTCATACCCTATAGGGATCGAAGTTCTCTGGTAACCAGATGAAAGATCAGGGTAATCATAATGCTTTCTCATGAAGTAAGTTTCATTTTCCGCTATCTTACATCCAAGCATTAAAGCTATCTTAATTGCATTGTTAACTGCATCTTCATTTGGTGGATATGGCTTTGCACCAGGCTGGTTAAGACAGACAAAGCAAATGTTTGTGTTTGCCGGAGCATCCTGATAATTTGTACGGCAATCACAGAAAAGTTTAGAATCAGTTTCAAGCTGAACGTGAATTTCAAGTCCGCATTTCATCTTAATGGTAATTCCTCCTCAAATTCAATCGATGATTAGATTAGTGTTATTTTTTTAAAATTAACAAAAATTTTATTCAGTATTTGTTTTATTATTAGGACACTTATGAATATATCGTTATAGATACTCCTATTGAAAATATTAGATATGGTTGTATGCAGTTCAATTTAATCTGTATTTATGATATTTTAAAAGTGTTTAGCTAAGATAAAACTTAGTCAAGCACGTTGATTTATCAGATCTCTGGTTAATATTAAATATATGATTATTTAATGCATTTATTGACATAACGCTGGATAAAAGGCTCAAGCTCCGGATTTTTTGATTTGCTTTTTGTAAGTGCATCAATATCTGTAAAGGTACCAATTAGTTCTCTTCCAGCCCAATAAACTTCTTCTTCAACCCTTTTTCCATAACGGGTCCCGAACATTTTAAATAATGGGAATTTAGTAAGTCCGTTTGCCCCGCTTAAAAGCAGAGGCCCCATGTTTGCAAGGTTATCTATCCATGTCCCTGTAATTATCTTGAGCTTTGGGAATTTTATTCTGGTTGCAGCCACTACTCCTGCATAATAAAGGGAAGCCGGTTGAGGTTCGTTTTCATAAATAGTCTCTTTATGTGGATTTAATGAGTAAAATGTAACCCTATCAATCCCAACATTTTCTATCATGTCAAATAAATATTTTAAATCATCAGGAGTTTCTCCAAGGCCTAAAATAACAGTTATAGCTTTTTGGAACCCTAAGTCTCCTGCAAATTCAAGCATTTCAGTTATGTCTTCAAGTGACTTGCTTGGGCAGATTTTATCATGCAGTTCGGGATTTGCAACTTCTACAGCCCCTGTGATCCCTGCAATTTCTTCTCCATACTCTTCAAGGTCTTTTGTAATTCCAATATTCAGCCAGACAGGTTCTCCAGTTATTCCATAGATTTCCCGTGAAATATTCCTTATTTCGTCAGTTGAATAAGAACCATATCCTCCAGATAAGAATTCAATTTTCATGCCCGTTCTTCTGCAGAGCTCAGCTTCTGCTAAAATCGAGTTTACATTTCGCCTGGCTTTTTGAGGTTCTTTAATTTTAGGTTTCTGTGATGACATGTAACAGAAAAGGCAGTCCCCTTTATCACACCACCATGAAAGGAAAATGGCCCGTTCAAGTGTTATTTTGTTTCCGTGCTCAGCAAGGGTAATTTTATTAGCTTCCTGCATGAGATCGAGGGTTTCGAAGTTTTTAATTTTGTTAATGAGATTCATAATTCACCTTGAGATGTGTTAGAATGAGTTTCTATATAATAGTTTTATAATGAATTTAGAAAATAAAACATTTAAAGTCTTTTTATTAGATCAATTTGAATTCTTTTATTAGTTTTTGTGTTTCTTTTATTTGTTATGAAATAAATAAAATATATATAACCCAGTAACAACAAAGTATATATGTTATAAGAGCCGAAGATGAAGTTATACTGTGAATTGGCACAGCCAAAACGTTTATATACTATGATGACTAACTTAGAAAATACGTCACAAATAGTGCTAAATTCTAATCTCTTGAAACTTTCAGTTTCGAGTTTAAATATCAAAAAATTTGTAACTCTTGCAAACGCTGTCTTTATGTTTGCAAAAATCGCACGGCATTGCCGCCGTAGCTCAGTAGGTAGAGCGTTCGGCTGTTAACCGATTGGTCGCAGGTTCGAGTCCTGCCGGCGGCGCTCTGGGCCCATAGCTTAGCCAGGTAGAGCGCCCGGCTCATAACCGGGCGGCCATGGGTTCGAACCCCATTGGGCCCACTTTTCATAAGTCAAAATAAAAATTCGATAGTTTTATATGCTTTAAAATCAAAGCTTAAAAGACCGAAGGTTTTTGTGCTATCAGAAATCAAAGATTTCTGAGAGGTTTTGAACGTTAAAGTTTTTCATTTGCTCTCGAATGCAACAAAATAAATCATGCGAATCTTTGATTCGCTGTATCGAAAATCTTAGATTTTCGAAAATTTCGTAAGCTCCGGTAGTGTAGTCCGGCCAATCATTTCGGCCTTTCGAGCCGAAGACTCGGGTTCGAATCCCGGCCGGAGCATTTCTTATAATCAAATCAACTTGTGCTGGCGGGGGTGCCCGAGCTGGCCAAAGGGGACAGGCTTAGGACCTGTTGGCGCAGGCCTACCAGGGTTCGAATCCCTGCTCCCGCATTGAATATTCCCACTTATGATTACTTTTCATTCAAGTGCCGGGGTGGGGTAGGTGGTTATCCTTTGGGACTGTGGATCCCACGACTCGGGTTCGAATCTCGGCCCTGGCCTTACTTTAATCTTTTATTTTAAAATAAATTCTACTGGTAATTTAATCTTATATTCTAACTCTATTTTTACATTAATTCAATTTAATATCTTTATTTTACTTTAATGTTTGTCAATAAATCCAAATGCTAATTTTAGACTTGTATGTAGATGATTTTAATTAGTTAATTGCCAGATTAAATATTTAGTTTTTAATTTGTTTCATTTAGTAAACTGGCTGTAACTGGTTTTAAAATAATATTTAGAAAATTATTTATGCACTACCATTCAAACCAAGTAAACATGCTGGGGTGGGGTAGGTGGTTATCCTTTGGGACTGTGGATCCCACGACTCGGGTTCGAATCTCGGCCCTGGCCTTACTTTAATCTTTTATTTTAAAATAAATTCTACTGGTAATTTAATCTTATATTCTAACTCTATTTTTACATTAATTCAATTTAATATCTTTATTTTACTTTAATGTTTGTCAATAAATCCAAATGCTAATTTTAGACTTGTATGTAGATGATTTTAATTAGTTAATTGCCAGATTAAATATTTAGTTTTTAATTTGTTTCATTTAGTAAACTGGCTGTAACTGGTTTTAAAATAATATTTAGAAAATTATTTATGCACTACCATTCAAACCAAGTAAACATGCTGGGGTGGGGTAGGTGGTTATCCTTTGGGACTGTGGATCCCACGACTCGGGTTCGAATCTCGGCCCTGGCCTTACTATAATCTTTTTTTATCTATTAATTTCTGCATTGGGAAGTAATACTGTGTGATATAAGCAACATTTTTATTTTAAGAACTAAGTTATAACTAATATGATAATGACATAAGTATGTAGATGAATATCATGCTAAAAATGGAAAGAACCTGTAATTCACTTAAATGCGATGTCATGTGCAACGGAGAATTAATAGGGTATATGGAAGGAGTGAATCTTATACAATGGTTTTTAAAGAATAAATACAGTTATAAAGGATCTTTTTCAAAATTCATTACTTTTAATCCTGTTGATGATTATTCAGGTATGATAGTGGATATTATTTTCACGGATAAGAATTTAATTGCTAAAAATGCGCGAATAGAGTGGATAAGGGCGCCTGGCAAGAACGGAACTTTCAAGGCTTCAAATATGGAATATTACGAAATTTAACATTAAATGTTATTTTGGGAGTTATTCTGGATTAAATTATTTTTTACCTAGTCTTGATCTAAACCGCATGATAGAATTATATATCCTTAGAATTAATGTATATTAGATTAAAATTTTCAAGTTTTAAAAGGGATTACAAGCGGGATAAAATGGCCAACAAGGGTTCACGTGTAGAAAGAGAATTAGTTAAAATGCTATGGAATGCAGATTGTGCAGCTATGAGGGCTCCAGCATCTGGAGGAGCAACTAAAAAGCCACTTCCTGATATTATCGCAGGTAACGGCAAGGTTTATCTTGCAATTGAGGTTAAATCAACTTCTGCAGATCATATTTATATTAACTCTGAAAAAATAATGGGATTAAAAGAATTTTCAGAGATTTTTGGTGCAGAACCTTATTTGGGAGCTAAATTTAAGAATAAAAAATGGCGTTTTGTGCATTTACATGATCTCGCTAAAACTAGGGGAGATAATTACAAAGTTACAGTTGATTTGGCCTTCAGCAAAGGTTTAGAATTTGATGAATTAATCAGGAAAGATAAACAGCTCAAATTATCATGAATTAATTCTCGTAGTGAATCTTTCTATTTTTAAATAAACCAATTTGAGTTGTTTATATCTCTAAAAAACAGTGCTAAATGAGTAAATTATATATGCTCCTAAGTTTACTAATAATTATTCATATGTCGTATATACTTGATAGGAGGAGTTTAAACGAATAAAAAAATAGGAGTAGCATTAATAATAGTTGTTTTAGCAGCTGTAGTTTTTGTTTCAGGATGTACTCAGCCAGGAAATAACACTACTCAACAAAATAACACTACTGTACAGCAGAATGCATCAAATACATCAAGTGCTAAGGCAGTTGATGTGGTGGCAACTCAATCTGGGCCTAAAACAGCCAAAAAAGGTGATAATGTAACCATTACTTACAAAGTTACAAATAATGGAAATGAACAGGTAGCTGATGTAAAAATTAGCAGTCAAGACTTTGAACAAACTATTGGAACCTTAAATCCTGGAGAAACCAGAACATTCACTCATCAGATACATATACCTACAGATAAAGAAGTTCAACAGGATTTCGGCGCTAATGCTACAGTTTCAAACCCGTTCTATATTGGTGGATTTAGCGTAAGCTTCACTGATACCAGCGGTGCTAAACATTCAGTACTCTCTAATTCCATAAACATAAACTTGAGTTAAACCCTGTAAATACAGGGATATATTTTTTTTAATTATTTTTTAATTATTCTAAAAATTAGATATTTATTTTGACTATTATTTTTGTAATGTAGCTTGGGGCTGTTGATCCTCATTTAATATAGTATCTGGATTTCTATTTTTGTAAACTATGGAATTTGCCAAAATAATTATTGTACTACTTATTACAAATATAATATTATTTGGGGTGCATTACATTATAATATAATTGGGGATTACCTGAAACTTTGACAATTTTATCTTTAAAAATTGGAAGTGATCATGGGATGAAAATGGCAAAAAATAAAGGATATAAAATTGTTTTAACAGCTAATAGGACACTCATGAGTCATTATAATGGATTAGTGTTTCTGGGATTTGGGGCATGTGTGTCTAAGGGAGTAATACCCGATAAATTATATTTTTCGGCATTTTGTCCATCCATTGGAGTAAATAGAGATGGTTCAACTACGAATGCACCGTGTGGAACCAGAAAAATTGAAGCTGCACTGCTAAACAATGGCTTTAAAAGTGAAGATATTATGGTTGCCCACCCTGACCACTTAGATAAAGTAATTGGCCCAAATACCAAAGTTTTGTCTATAACAGAAATTGATCCCCTTGGAATAGCCCCTGCAACATCTATGTTTCGAAATATGTTCGGTGGAGAAGCTTACATGTCAATAAAGTTCGAAGAACTACTGAATCACCCTAATGTACAAGAATACAAACCTAAAATTATTATAGGTGGGCCTGGGGCATGGCAGCTTGAAGATGCTGAGATCAGGAATAGGTTTGGATTGGACAGTGTCATTATTGGAGATGGCGAAAAAGTGGTGGGTAAACTTGTTGAAAAAGCAGTAAACAACAAGGAACTGCCTGGTGTTGTCCATGGAGAAGTAGTAGGAGAGGAAGAAATACCTCTAATTAAAAACCCAACTATAGATGGAATTGTGGAAATTTCAAGGGGATGCGGACGCGGATGTAAGTTTTGCGCCCCAAATCTTAAGCGATTCCGGTGCTTACCTGTTGAACATATTCTTAAAGAAGTGGAATTGAATCTCCAGTCTGGAAGACAGCCATTACTTCATGCAGAGGATATTCTTAGATACAAGGCTAAAGGTTTTCATGTTAATACCGGAGCTGTAACTGACTTGTTCAGACAAATTTCAAGTTACCCTGAAGTTGATCAAGTTCAAATTAGTCATTTTGCCTTATCATCTGTTGCTAGTGCTCCAGATGCCGTGGAAGAGATATCAAACATTCTAAATCTTGGTGAAAATGGTAAATGGTTAAGTGGTCAAACAGGTATAGAAACTGGCAGCCCTCGATTAATCAATGACATTATGGGTGGCAAATGTAAACCTTATACTCCTGAGGAATGGCCTCAAGTTGTAATGGACGCGTTTCAGATCTTATCCGATAATTCATGGGTCCCTGTTTCCACTTTAATCATTGGAATTCCTGGTGAAACCGAGCATGATATACAGTTGACAATTGATCTGGTTCGGGAATTAAAAGAGTTCAAAAGTATAATTGTTCCTTTGTTTTTTGTTTCTCAAGGGGGCTTGAGGAAAAAATCAGAATCGTTTTCAATGGATAAAATGACGCGTAAAGAATGTGAACTTTTAATGGAATCATGGCGCCACAGCTTAAATTGGGCAGAAATATTACTTGATGAATATTTCAAAATGGCAAAGGGTAACCATGTGAAATCATTCCTTGCAAAGAGAATTTTTGCTTTTAGCAGCCGTAAAGCCAAAGAAATGGTTAAAATGTGTGAAAATGAGTATGATTATAACATGCCTGCCATGGTAAACGATGCAAGAAATGGGGATGTAAAACTGTTACCACAACCCCTGCATTCCATTTATAATTATTTCATGCTTGAAAAAAGACAATAATGTCCAGAATACTCTATTTTTCTAATTTTTTATCTTCAGCAGACTTGTTTTTATCTTCTTTTGAATTTGTATCTGGATTCTCTTTTTTAAATGAAATAACTGCAGCATATGTAACTCCTAAAATTAGGGGGCCTAAAATGAAACCTACTAATCCAAATACAAGAGGTCCACACAAGAATCCAAGTATAAATATCAATGGATGAATATCTGCGTATCTGCCTGATAATTTAGGCCTCAAATAGAAATCAGCAACTATGCTCATGATAAGTCCAAGCATTAGTACTGCAACAGCTTTTATATAGCTTCCAGTTAAAAATCCATATGCAGCAAGTATTAATGGGATTGGCCAGTGCCCTATAAACGGTATAAGCTGGAAAAATCCAGTTAATATCCCTAAAAGTGAAGCAAATGGGTATCCTATAATTGCAAATCCAACACCTGCAAGTACACCTATTATAATACTTGTAAGAAAATGGCCCACAAATATGCTTTTTAGGACCTTTTCTACTTCTTTAAAGAGAGTATCGAAGTAATGTTCTCTCTCACTGGGGATTGCATATGTAATGTATTCCCATAACTTATCTCCATCCTTTGCTATATAGAAAGTGGACGCGAAGAATATGAAAAGTTCGAATAAAATGTCTGGAACTGATTTTAATTTTTCAACAAGGTAAGTTAAAATACTTTTTAAAATATCTCCCAGCGCTGCATGAACAGTGTTTAAAAATGAACCAACATATGTCTGATACCCCGAAGGTACATACTGCTGAATTGTGCTGTCATTTATGTTTCCTAAATTAGCGTTATTTGCTATTCCTGTTAGTAAAGGGATGGATTCTATGGACGAATTTATGATGATTATAATAAGAACAATTAAAGGTAGAATCACCAGTATCATTGATAATATAATTGAAACAGTCTCAAATTTTAAATAAGGAAGCATTTTTTTTGATATTGGCCGGATTCCATATGCAAATACTGCACCTAGAATAATCGCGCTAAATACGGGGGTTAACACGAAAAATGACATGAGGAGCAAAACTGCTACAACAAATATTGCCGATGTCAATGTACCTTTTATTCTGTAATTCATGTTATCTACTTTGTGTTAAATACTCATATTGATTATTTTTTGAATTTAAGATGGTCTAAATATCATGCTTGATACCTGATGCATCTCTTTTGTATTTTCCAAATTCGGTAATTAACCTTACTTCATCTGTCCAGAAAACAGGGCCTTCTGCACATATCCTCCACCCAGTATCATCAACGCAGCACTGCCCGCATATTCCGATGCCGCATTTCATATAACGTTCCATTGAAAACTGAGCCGGGATTTTTAGTTTATCTACTATTTCAAAGACCCCTTTCATCATTATCTCAGGGCCGCAGGTCACCACCATATCATAGTCCTTTTCTTTAATGATCTCTTCCATAAATTCAGTGGCAAACCCGCAGAATCCAAAACTCCCGTCATCGGTACATGCATAAGCGTTGACATCAACTGCCCTAAGTTCATCCATGAATAAAAGTTCATTTTTTGTGGTGGCTGCACTTATAACATCTACATCCGCGCCTCTATCACGTGCTTCGTTCACGAAAGCTGATATGGGTGCCATTCCAACTCCTCCTCCCACTGCAAGGATTTTAGATCCAGTTATTTCAAATCCGCGCCCATAAGGTCCTCTAAGGCCGAGTTTATCTCCAACTTGGAGGGAATGGATAGCTTCTGTAAATGGGCCTATATTTTTAATAGATATACCTATTTCTTCTTTTATGGGGTCAATTAATGATACTGACATTGGTTTTTCATCATGAAAATTCCATAACATCATGAACTGCCCTGGCTTTGCAGGTTCGCCGTCCCAATTGAAAATGAACGTTTTAATGGTATCAGTTTCTTCAATTATCCTTTTGATTTCAACAACTTTTGGAGCATGCATGTTATCTGCCTTAAAAATGTGTTTAAATTTAATAATCTGTTAAGTTTATTTATGAATTATTTGTGGGCTATTCCCACCATTTCATCTATGGATTCATATCCTTTATTGTACATGAATTTTTTCATCCCGTCGGTGATTTCTTTGAAAATATCCAGTCCTTTATACATGATGGAGGTACCAATTTGAACGCACCTTGCGCCGGCAAATATAAATTCTATGGCGTCTCTGTAATCTGATATACCGCCTACGCCAACTACTGGAATTTCAACTGCATCATACACATCAAAGACGCACCTAAGTGCAACTGGTTTTATGGCAGGTCCTGATAATCCTCCAAATTTGTTTGAGAGAATCGGATTTGCAGTATCTAAATCTATTTTCATTCCAGGACCGAGGGAATTTATGAGTGTAAGCCCATCACAACCTGCTTTTTCAGCACTTAATGCAATTTCAACAATATCTGTAACATTAGGTGTTAATTTTGCAATTACTGGGATTTCCACCGTATTTTTAACAGCTTTTACTATTTCTCCTGTTAATTTGGGGTCTGCACCTATTGAAGCGCCGCACCCTTTTTTGGCATGTGGACATGAGACATTTAATTCAATTATGTCCACCAGATTTTCCACTTTAGCTGCAATTTGTGAGAATTCTTCGGCAGATGCACCATAGATAGAAGCGATTGTCGGCGTTGTTTTTTCGATTTTCTCTAATTCTCCGTAAAATGTATCTACGCCTGGATTTGAAAGGCCTATAGCATTTATAATGCCGCCTGTAACTTCAACGGTTGTGGGGTTAACATAACCTTTGTTTGGATGTAAACCGAAAGATTTGGTTACTACAGCCCCTGCACCGCTTCTTGCTGCCCAGTTAAGCGAGGCTGCGGTACTTCCAAGCACGCCTGCCGCTAACATGGTGGGATTTTTCATCTTTATGTCACATAATTCAACTTCTAACATTTATTGCACCTATGGTTATTGATCAGTCGTTTTTGATCAACTTTTTTCACAAAAAGCCCTCGAAAATCTACAATTTTCGGGGCATGTGAAAATTTTTCAATTTTCACGGCTGCAAAACCTTTGGTTTTGCAAGCACCAAAAATTCTGTGAATTTTTGAGTGGTTGACATGTTCAACTTCTAACATATTTTTACCTGTAAAGTATTTGCCTGATTTTAATAGTTATTATGATATTTAATTTTTGAAAGATTGACAAGTTTAGCTGTTACATTTAACTTATAAAAAGAAACTTTAAAACATTTTATGATCAGATTAATTCTATGAAATGTTATCTTACAAGTTGTTTTGTGGGTTTTATTATCTTGGATGAAGATTTTAACCTTATGGATTATGAACTTTTCCCAAAAAGGGATCTGATAGAAAGACAGATTGAAGTCAGCAGTGGTAATTTAACCCGTGAAGAGGAAGCTATACTTAAAAGAAATGTTAAAAATTGTGATTCAATTATAATAGAAACAAACCTAAATATTTCAAATTATAATAATTTAAAAGGAGCGTCTAAATTTAAATTTGAAACTCCAAACATTGGAGGGGAATTTTTAAGGTCAAATATGACCCCTATTTTGAAGGAAGTTGGATTTATAGATTCTGAAGATGATTTAAATCAGGTTTTACACAGCGTATCTTTAGAACTTACAAATTACAAACTTAAAGAAGCATCAAAAGCGAGGGACATGTTTTTAATTCAGGCTATAAATGCAATAGATGAAATTGACGAAGCTACAGGTAAGTTAATTGAAAGAATAAGGGAATGGCATGTACTTAACTTCCCTGAGCTTGATAAAATAAAAAATAATGAAAAATATATTAAATTAATTGCAGAATACGGTGATAGAGATACTATAATTGAAAATGAACTTTTAGATGAGATAAAAATATCAAGTCAAAGCACCGGAACTGAAATGGAAGGCCCTGATCTTGAAGTGCTTCAGGGATTTGCAGGCTCTGTAAAATCGCTTCAAGATACCAAAAAATCCCTCACCGATTATGTGGATCAAAAAATGAGTGAAATTGCCCCAAATTTAAGCAATCTAATTGGCTCATCACTTGGTGCAAAACTGATAGCTCATATTGGTGGCATTGAAAAATTAGCATTACTTCCATCAAGCACTATCCAGATTATGGGTGCAGAAAAAGCACTTTTCAGGCATAAAAAAACTGGAGAGAGACCTCCTAAGCATGGACTTATATATCAACATCCTGAAATTAGAAGTGCCAGGTGGTGGCTCAAAGGGAAAATTGCAAGGGCACTGGCAGCTAAAATATCTATTGCAGTTAGAAAAGATGTTTATTCGGGTGAATTAGACCCTGTTTTAAAAGAAAATTTTGATAAGAAAATTGAATCCATTAAAAAAGAACATCCATTCCCTCCAAGGCCCAGTAAATCCAAAGAAGATAAGAAAAAAGATAAAGGGAAGAAAAAGAAGAAAAAAAGGGAAAAATATAAGAAAAAAGTCAAAGATTATTATTAAATTTTGTAAACCTGATAATTTTAGCTTTTATTACATGCAGCAGGATAAAAGCTGCTGCATTTTAATTGAATTAATTATTATGAATTTGAGAGGGAAAACTAAATGGAAATTACTCAAATATTACCCGGCATTTATGATATAGATGGCCATATAGCAACGGAAAATGTTAATAATGGTATTAAAGTTTATGGGGAAAGGTTAGTTGAAATCAAGGATAAAGAGTACAGGATATGGGATCCAAGACGTTCAAAGCTCGGAGCTGCAATTTTAAATGGTTTAGAAACATTTCCATTTAAAGAAGACTCAAAAGTACTGTATTTAGGTGCATCAGCAGGTACAACACCCTCTCATATTTCAGATATATCAAAAGATGGTTTGATATACTGCGTCGAATTTTCACCTAGAATGATGAGGGATCTGGCTGAAGTCTGCAATCAGCGCCAGAATATGATTCCAATCCTTGATGACGCCACAAAACCAAAGAATTACATGAATATGGTTCAAAAGGTTGATATTGTATATTCTGATGTGGCCCAGCCTAAACAATCAGAGCTTTTCATGGACAACATGCGTTTATTTTTAAAAGGCGATGGAATAGGGATTTTAATGATAAAGGCAAGGAGTATTGATGTAACTAAATCTCCAAAAAAGATATTTAAAGAAGAGGAATCAAAATTAAAAACAGCAGGATTTAGAGTAATCGAAAAAATCAACCTTGAGCCTTATGAAAAGGACCACATGGCTTTTGTCTGTGAATTCAGTTTTTAGGATATGCCTCCAAATTATTAATTACATGATTACATAAAAAATGTAACATGAATATGAGGGTAGGAATATGAAAAAAATTAAAAAATGCCCTAAATGTGGCTCCAGGAATATAAAATGGGTTTTGCCGCAGATGTGGTCCATGTGGGAGTGCTATGATTGTGGTTATCAGGGTGCACTGGTAATTGAGGAATGTGATGATGAGGAAGAATAATTGAATGATTTATTTTATTTTAGAATTCCCCTCTAATTTTCATTAAACTGTTTTTGTTCCCCTCTTTTAGATAACCATTCAAAAACTGCCCATGCAGCCAATATGAGAATAAAGGCTTCTACTGCTAAAATTGACATGCTGACCATTGTTATCCCATTAAACTGTCCGTTTTGATACCTGAACATATTTATAAGTCCTATTAAAACACCAAAAACGATAGAAGTTACAGCAAAAGAGATAATAATATATATTTTGCTTTCTTTGACCATGTGGAATAAACCTGCATTTGCAATTCTAATTGCGTAATATCCTGTTCCTATTAAGAATATAATGGTTTCTGTGAGATATTCTTTAAATGGTAAATTTAAGATAAGTGATTTGAATAGTGCAGATGAAATTAATAATGCAGATATTATTATAAAAGCATGTGCTCCATATTTATTTTCTATTTTTTCAATTCTTTCATCTTTAACTGCTTTCATAATTATTCCTCCCAAAATAAATCATTCAATGTTTTTCCTAAAGCTTTACAAATAGCAACACATAAATTTAACGAAGGATTATACTTTCCTAGTTCTATAAGTCCTATTGTTTGCCTTGTAACTCCAACAAGTTCTGCAAGCTGCTCCTGTGATAAATCTTTTTCGACTCTTGCAATTTTCATCCTCTTGTTTTTCATATGGTTTGCCTCAGAACTATCTACTATGCAATATATATGTTGCATAATACTAATTATATATTGCAATATATAAAAGCTGCGGTTAATTAATTTAAGTTTAGATTCTTTATGGGATGTATTGATAAAATATTATCCATTTTAAAGCAAAATAAGCAGTTATTTACTCTTTTTAAATTTGTAATTAGATAATTTTTAAAATAATAAATTTATAAATTGCAATATTAATTTATTTATAATAATCTACCTTAATTCTTTCTATTTAATTATAGTAACAAATAATAAATATTATTATTTATATAATACAGATAGTATTAACTAAGACATAAAAAGAAGGATGATTAAATGACAGAATGGAGTGACTATGGTATATCTGCCGTCAGGTATGATGGAGAAACCCGCATCGATCAGGTGAGGGTTCATAAAAATAATAAAGGTAAAGTGGATAACTCTGAAATATGGCCTCGAAGAGACGTGATTGCAGCATTAAAAATGAATTTTGAGCTTATAACGCTCATTGATAATGATCAAGGTCAATGGGTTATGGGATCTAAAGTTGTAATCGATGATGTTGGTGGAACTGACTACATCAAGACAGTCAAAGACGGTACCACAAGGGATAATTTAGATAATCTTCCTAGGTTTTAAGGGATTGTAATCAGGTTATTGTGTTTTTTTAATTTAAGATATCTTAAATATATTTCTATCAAGATTTGCCGCAGATGTATTCTCTTTGGTGCTCTTTGATTATATGGAAAAAAGGTTAAGGACTTATCCAGTTTAATCCCTTAGTTTGGATATATATTATTTTTCTTTTTAATTTATGTTTATTTTACTTTCTCTTTTTTAAGCTTTTCAGAAATTTCTTTACTTGTTATTCCTTTAGATTTTGGAGTGGTTTTTAAAAATACTGCAAATGAGTCGCCTATAATACCTAGAACTATGTTGGGAATCACTGCTGCGACTATTAGAACAGCAGCTAGAATCAGGTTAAATAGAGGTGTGTTCTTTATTTCTGGAGGAAATGCAGGCATTGTCCAAATAAATATCACAATATAAATAATTGCCATAATAATGCTGATTAGCAGGCTGTATTTAATTGAACAGTTGTATTTTTTACATTTTATGTGAGAAACCATAAAACTCACCAGCAGTGTCAGCAAAAGAGCCATAATACGCCTGTACCTGTTGAAGTCATTGTGACTGTTACATTCTGGATCAGTTAGCACCTTTCTATTTTAAATCATAAGTGGATTGTTTTAATAATTTATTTCCCTAACGGGTAAGAGTTATTTACACTTATTTTACTATTTTTTAAGCTTTCATAACTTTGAATTTTCCATCTTCCAGTTATTAATACCAGTTATTTTATTGGTGGTTTAAATGTAATATTTATAATTTCTTTAGTTATTTTATTCTATAATAAAAAATTTGAACAATAATCAGTATATTGAAAACTGGTTTTCGTAAATTAGGATTTTTCAACCGTTATTAAAACAAAAAAAATCAAAAGTTCAAAAAAAAAGTAGGAATTATAAGCTTTTGCTAATGATCCTGTCGATAATCCGCTTTGCAATTTCCCGCTTAGGGCTCAAAGATATCTCAATGATCTCATCATCCATCAAGACGACCTGATTATCATCAGATCCAAATCCGGCACCTTCCACTGCAACATCGTTTGCAACCATGAGGTCTGCATCAGATTCTAACATCCTTTTCTTTGCAGCATTGAGCAGTTCTTCATCAGACAGGTTGTGAACTGCTTTAAACCCGACAAGGAAAATGTCAGGGTTGATTTCCTTAACTTCATTTAATATTTTAGGTGTCCGTTCAAGTTCTATTGTTATGTCTGTATCTGATGAGAGTTTAGCTGCTTCTGCGTTTTTAACTTTGAAGTCGGAAACTGCAGCAGAAGAAACAAACACATCACTTTTAGAGGCTAATTTGGACACTGCATAGTGCATTTGGGATGATGATTCAACTTCAACAACGTCAAATACATGGGGCACGTCTGCAGTCATCTGGCCTTTTATGAGTGTAACATCGGCTCCCCTGATAAAGGCTTCTTTGGCGATTTCAATTCCCATTTTACCGGAACTTCTATTTGTAATGCCCCTGACTTCGTCGATCTTTTCATAGGTAGAACCAGCACTTACAAGTACTTTTTTACCTCTTAGTTCCATTTTGGAGGTCTCTCGTAGCACATGAAGAACAATATCATTGATATCTGGGAATTTGGCCTTTTTCTCTTCAACTTTAGGCTTTACAAATGTGATCCCTTCGCCTTTAAGAGTTTCAATGTTTTCTTTTACAGCTTTATACATGGAATTATGCATGGATGGAACCATTAGGATGGGTGTATTATACCCAAAGGCTGTAATTAAGAGGGTGTTAATGGGGTTGTCTGCAATTTTATAGGCAAATTTACTTATTACATTGGCAGTAGCAGGAGCAACCAGAATTAAATCGGCATTTGCATATTTAACATGCTCTATTTTGCCTGTAATTTTGGTAACGACGTCCTGGCCTGTTGCAAATTCCATGGCGTATGGGTGGATTATTTCGCATGCACCGTCGCTCATAAAGCATTTTACATTAATTCCATGTCTTGCAAGTTCTCTTGCGAGTTTAATGGATTCTATAGCAGCTATACTTCCTGTAACACAAAGCACAATTTCCATATATATCATCTACACATTGAGTTTAAAGTAAATTAGTTATAGGTATAATAAATATGCTGGCTTTAAAGCCAGTTTGTAGGTAATAAATATCTAAAAAAAATTATTGGATTTAAGAGCAATTAAATGTTTGAGAAAATGTATCAAAATCACAGATTTTAAGACAGAAAACAAAGCTTACAAACATTTCATGTTTGTGGCAGAAGAAATTCAATTTCCTCTGGCAAAGAAAATGTGCGACATTTTCTTAAGCTTTATTCGGGGCTGCAAAACTATGTTTTTGCATGTTTTAAAATCAAAGATTTTACACGCAAACACGTTGTGTTTGCATGCTGTCAAAATTTAAAATTTTAATACAGCAAATTCTCTTAGAGGTCATCAATAACAATAACAGTTTTTTCGTGGGTTAGCTGGTTCATGATATCGTTTAATAGATCTAATCTTGCAGGAAGTCTTCTTGAATCTTCTCTCATGACTCTAATTTTGTATTTTTCTTCTCCATCAGTTCCATAGACTATGTTAATTCCTGAGATCCTTGCAGGGGCTAAAATATCCTTTGCCACTTCTTTAAAGTCAGAGCCTTCTCCTATAACTCTTACTTTCTTCCCTATTTTCTTTGATATTGCTCTTACTATTTTTCCACTTTTGCCTATGATTTTACCAACTTGGTCTTTCTCTGTTACTATTATAACAACGTCCCCTATTTCAATAGTCTTTTTAAAGCCTATTGTGCCTTCTCCAAGTTTGTAAAGTAATTTTGCAATGTCTAAATCCAATTGGGTTATTTCACCACTTTTTAACTTGTTTTCACACCCTTGACATAACATTCCACTTTTTAAGCAGACATCGCATATTGGCAATACCATTTTCTATTCCTCCTTCTGTTTCTTTGAAAACCAATTTGATTTTCATGCCTCAAAAACCTATTTTCGAGGTTGGCGAATTCTGATCCGCAGCAGTAAAATCTTGTTGATTTTACTGGAATTGATAACTTTAAAAAATTATATATATTACAGATTTAACCTTAATAGATCTAGTGACCTTTTATTTAGCAAATAACATATACTACCAGCGTATTTTTTAATATTGCTCCCTTTAATTCCCCAAAATTTGTTATATAGTTATATCACTCTTTGGGTATAACCTTTATATTTTTCATTTTAGGGTGCAACTAAAATAAAAAGCAGTTTTTATGGTAGCCCTTAGGTTTTTCTCTCTGTCAAATATAATACCAGAAATATATTGTATTCTATTCATTAATATATATTATACATCTATATAAAGACCTGATTTAAAACCCTTTCTCTTTGTACATAATCGCTGCATTAAATATGATTTTAAATAATTCATTTAATAACACTCAAAAAGGATATACTGGAAATAAGAGTAATTGGATGGCTTTATTCAACTGGATGGCCGGAAATAGAAAAAATATAATGTAAATTTGAAAGCATATTTGATGGAATATTCAGTTAAATAAAATAATTACTGGATTTTAAAACTATTTAATATTATGTTGAAGTACGGATCTTGACTTTGTAAATCAATTCCTTTGGTAAAGAATCCCAGTATATAAAAAATACCATTTTGCTCAAAATATATTACTTTTAATTGTATTTTATTGTACTTGGGGTCATTCCCTGTGTATACAGCTTCTGTGGCATTTATACCACTTACAGTAATATTTGAAGTGTTTGTAAGTGCTATATTGGCACCAGAATTTGTAAAACTTTGGATAAAACTATCTTTTCTCTGTTCTAATGTTTCAGATCCATCATTTTGCACTTTAAATATAGTAAAAGCTGTGATCTGCGTGCTTTGAGGATTATTTGCTGAAGTAGGGTCCTGAATTACAATCTGTGTATTGGTTTCATTGATTTCATCAGTTGTAATGTTCCATGAAGAAGGATATTGAAGTGATATTCCCCCAGCTGAGTAGATTTTTGTGGGTATTTCAGCTGTTTGGTTAACTGATTGGTTGACCTGTTGAATCTGCTCAGTACTTCCAGTTGATACATGGGTTACTAAAAGTACCAGAAGCGCTATAAGAATTGCAAGACTAATTGCAAATGCTTCTTCCTTATACGGACCCTTAAATGGGTTACGGCTTTTATTCTTATACTTTTGTTGTGAGCCGCTTAGTAAATTATTACTTTTATCTTTACCCTTTCTCAATGGACCGTTCATCGACTACCTCATTTGTTCTATGTAAGTATCATCTAAAAAACAGACTAATATAGTTTTTCTTTTCAAAGAGGAGGTAATACACCTAAAAATAAGGATAAATCCTTAAAAAATGGATAATTATAGTTTAAAATCAAATTAAGTCACTGTACTTTAAAACTATTAATTATTATATCAAAATTTTCCTCTTCATCACTCAAATATGTTGGAGCTCGTGTTCCACATGCTATCATGTATATAAATCCTTTCTTTTGAAAAAGAACTATATCAAACTGTTCTTCAACGTTGCTGTCCATGGCTCTGGCTGTAAATTCGTAAGCTGTTACATTATCTACTGTAGTTGTTGTCTCTGACATCACTCCATAACCCGGCACATTTGATGCTTCTCCTTTAACATCATCATAAAATCTCTTTAATGGAACACCATTGGATGTTCTTTTCATAACTTCTACTACAGCTCCAGGTTTACCATCTGAACTGTTTAGTTTGGGATCTTTAACATAGGCAATTAAATACTGTCCTGTTTTATTACCTTCTTCCCAGTCTGCAGAGTAATTAAAAGAAATTCCATTTGCAGAATATGTTTTTGTTGGAATAGAGGGAGATGTTTGGTTTAATGTTTGATTTGTATTGGTTACATATTCAAATGTTACAACTACAGATAAAATCACTGCAATTATAAGAATTATCGCAAACATGTATTTTTTCAATTTATCACCGAGTCTACTTGATTAAACTTAAAGATTATAGCTTTTAATTTACTGTCATGATTATGATATAAATTAATTGTGTCGACTGGTTAAAGTTACTTTTGCTTAAAATTTAATTTATAAAAAGAGAATAAGTTATGTTCAAATAGAAAAATTAAGTCATTTTGCTCTTATATTGCTAAACTAACTTAAAGCTGCTGATTATGGCATTGAAAGTATCTTGTTGATCGTTATATTGTGAAATAGGAGAGCTACAGAGTATTATATAGATAGTATTTCCATTTTGAAGCCATACTGCTCTTTGCTCTTTAGATACAGAACTTAATATATAAACATTTTCAAGGGCGGTTTTCCCGTTTACAGTGATGGTTCCATCTGATAGCTGTTTATAGCCTAAATTTTGAGCAGCAAATTGAGCATATGTTGAATTGTAATAATCCTGTATTGTCACATTTGATGGTTTAACTGCAGTTTGGATTTCAACGTTTACCTGAACATTTCCGTTGTTGTCTGCCGAAGTCGGGTCTCCGACTGCAATGCTACTGTTTTGGGCTTGGCTTGTTATTATCTGCCAGCTGGAAGGATAATTGAAGTTAAACTGGTCTCCATTGTATGATTTCATGCCTGTAGATGTATTGGTGGTTGTTTGATTTCCAGAAGTTGTACATCCGGATATTAGAACTATAGATAGTAAAAGAATTATTGCAAGCAAATATTTTTTCAATTTATCAACCTCTTCTATTATTATCATTTTGAAAACTAAATATATAGTTTTCTATTTCTTTTATTGGAGTAAAGAAGAGATATATAAAATTTTTCATGGTATTCTACTTTATTTAAGTTAAAAATAGGTTATTAACTATAATTTAAGTAAAATAAATTAAAACAAGTCCTTTTTAAGCGTTTAATAAAAAATAAGAAATTTAGGGTAATATTGAAGCTGTATAAGTGCTAATTAGTACCCATAATAATTTATAATGTCATTAATATCGTCGTCGGTTGTTTTGGTGTTATTCTTTTTTGTATTGGTGTTGTTCTTTTTCGTAGTTGTTTTATTGGTGGTAGTTTTGGTTGTATTTGTGGTCTTTGTTATGTTTTTAGTAGCGTTTGTGCTGTTGGTCATGTTAGTTACATTTGTTGAATTATTGGCAAAAGGGGGAAATGCAGTGTCATTTGTATACAATGAGGAACTGGATACCTGTTGTGGAATAAACCCGTATATTCCAAATACAATACCTATAAAGAATGCTGCAACTAAAACACCTATTCCAATTTTGGTGCTTACTGATCTTCCCTTGGGGTTTATGTTCTTTTCCTTAAGGCCTGGAGGTGTAATGAACTTTTTAAATAACTCTCCATTTTCATCCTCGCTGCTTGTTTCTTCGCTAGTTACATCTGTAGTCTCTTTACCCTGGAGTTTTCGTACCCTATCTGCGACGTTAAATGCTTCAAGCTGTTCTGTTAGTTTCCTCTTTTGGAAGTCATAATGGCTTTTTGGTATATTACCTTTGTTATACTCTTTTTCAAGTTCTTTAAGGCTTTTTATGACCCTTTCCTTTTCAAGACTTATTTCAATCATCTCCTTTCAGGATATGACCCTTAAAAATTATTTTTAAGATTTATTTTGATCATTTATTTTATTGTTATAATGTCTTAATAATTTATTTTCAAACTATTATTTTAATCATTATCTTCAATGGGGTATGAACCTAATAGCTTTATGTATGATATTTTTGTTTTCATGGTATTTATTTTTATGGTATCTAAAATGTTCTTTACGTCTTCATCCTCTTTATGTCCCTCCAAATCGATGAAAAAGATGTAAGTTCCGAGTTTCTTCTTGGAAGGCCGTGATTCAATTTTGGTTAAATTTATATCTCTTTTTGCAAATTCACCGAGGACATCATATAGTCCTCCTGCTTTATCTTCAATCAGTGAAAATACGATTGATGTTTTATCATGGCCTGTAGGAGCATGATCTTCTTTAGCTACAACAACGAATCGTGTTGAATTATTTTCAAAATCTTGTATGTTTTCTGCAGCTATTTTAAGGCCATATATGTCTCCTGCTTTGCGTGTTCCAATTGCAGCAGCGTTTTTCTTGCCTTTTACCATTTTTGCAGCTCCAGATGTGCTTGGAGTTGCTACTGGTTTTGCACCCATTTTTTCAATAAATTTACGGCATTGTGAAAGCGCCTGCATATGAGAATATACTATTTCTATATCTTCTGCAGATGATCCTTCATTTATAAGGAGATTATGGCTTATTGGCAGTATAATTTCATTTTTAATTTTTAGATCGTAATCATTTGCAAGAAGATCAAGGGTCACGCCTACAGGGCCCTCTATGGAGTTTTCTATTGGAACAACTCCGCTATCAATGATATCTTGATTAACAGCATCTATGACTTCCATTATGGAGCCAAATGATATAAGCTCTCCCTGAATTTTAGATGCAGCTTCCTCTGCATATGAACCAGATGGGCCTAAAAAACCTATTTGGCATGTTTTTTTGGAGTTTGACATGATTTTACCCATGATTTTAATCATATGATTAATTAATTTGTTTAAACATAAAGTTTGTATATTAATTTACATAATTTTTACTTTTTTTAAGTAAAAATTGGAAATTATTTTTTTATTAATTTACATAATTTTTACTTTTTTTAAGTAAAAATTGGAAATTATTTTTTTATTAATTTACATAATTTTTACTTTTTTTAAGTAAAAATTGGAAATTATTTTTTTATAAGTTACAGTATCTATGTGATACTTTGATTTGTATGGTCATTATATTTAAATAAAAATAGTCCATTTTTTTTACTTTTTATAAGGTTTAAAAATAGGTATGTAAACTATGGATATAAATGATATATTGATAAATTTGTATTTTGTTTGATATACTCAAGGCAATAGATGTTTGTCATGCATTTAAATTATTGATACATGAATCAAGTAGTTTACTTGTCATTTCAGTGGCATTTTCGGTGGTGTTTTGTTCTGGAATCTCATAGACAAATGTGGGGTAACCTTCATTTGCAATAGGATCTGAAACTCTTGTTACGGAGGTGGCTTTATGCATGCTGTTTTTGGAAGATTGATAATATTTAAAGGAAGGCAGTGTTTTTTTAACATTTTTGGCAAGTTCTGCTGATTTATTGTCCATAGAAGGTGTTGCAATATAAAAACCATCTCCATAACCCTGCTGGTGGGCATGGAATATAATTACAAGGTTATAATCTGATTTTTTGATATCATGGACTATATACTGTGCTGCAAGCTCTTCTCCGTTATTTCGTCCCACAGTAAAGTTTTCCGGTTGGTCTAAAACATGTATGCTGTAGTCGGTTATTTCGATGTCATGTGTTGATGCATAATTTTTGATTAAAGATTCTATTGGGGATATTGCTATTTTTTCGCGGGGATGTATGCCTGTAATTACGGCTATTTTAGGTTGCTTTGGGTTATTTGAGGCATAAACCTCTTTTGTAACATAACCTCTATTATCTGAACCAATAACTGCACTGTTGGAGTTACTGACATTAGTTAATATATATAGGGCTCCTGCTATTGCGATAATGCTAAAACAGATTATAAATACTAAAAGCTTGTATTTGTCCATCCACGCTGCCTCCAAACTTATAGGTTGAGTATTAGGCTTAAGCTTAAAACTTAAAAAAATTATAAAATAAATGAATTAAATGTTTAATTGAGCTAAAGAATCATTTACATTAACGTTGTTAAGTGAAGAAGCTATTTTTTGATTACTGAATACTGAAGTAACATGGGGTTTAATGTTTAAATCTTCTTCTCCGAGGAATCTTTTGCCAGGAATCACTGGTAAGTCATTACCATTTATTTTAGTTCCTATGTACTGAATATCATCTGGATCTCCTTTATATCCTCCTAAAAATGCTCCTCCATCGAAAGAAGCCCAAATATTGATTTTTGCAGAATTGTAATCGTAAGTAATGACGTCTCGACGAGATTGTCCATAGATATCATTACCTATTATTTTTATTGCTGCCTTGTCGGGATCACTGCTGAACCGGTTGAATTTACCTTTACCATAATATCTGGGATTATTGGGCACTTTGACGTAATCTCCATTTTTCATTTTAAATAGCTTGGTTATGCTTTTATGAACCCTGTAATCACGTGCAGTTATTCCTACATTGTCATCAGGTGATTTTATTAGGAAATGTCCCCATCCATTTCGTTCTATGATACTATTTGCCATGTTCATATCTCCCTTTTCAATATGGCCCTTCGAAATTATATCACTTGCAAGTTGTTCTAGACGTTTAGTTGTATCAGGGTCATCTTTTCCTCCAATGCCAATTATCCATCCATTTTGTGTAATTATAGTATGGGTGAAATATCCTCCTTGGGTTTTATACTCTTTAATTGCAGTTTGACCGTTGAAATTTATTTTATCAATCAGTATATTTGCAAAATTAACTGAATCTCTTCTGTAGGACAGTACATCATGGCCGGGCCCTACATGAACTAAAACAGAACAACATCCTGTATCATTGAAGGTATCATTTGAACCAAGTTCTGCATCTTCATTTGTGGAATTTAATTTAGAAACTTTATTTAAATCAACTATATTTTGTAAGTTAGATTCGTCTATTTGGGCTGATAAATCAGATGATATTATTGAAAATAATAATAAGAGGGATAGTATTCCTATAATAAAGTTTATAATCTTACCTTTCATATTATACGACCTAATTTGGGTAAATTTGACCAAAAATTTGATATATTCGGACTTAATGAGTGGGATGTTTCTCGAAAATATCAGTGATTTATTATTTTAATTAACTTTATTATTACTAATTTAAATAATAATGGGTTTTTTATAAGTCAAAATTGTGGAGTGGAGTTAAAATACTAAAAAAATAGAGTTTAAATCTAATTTTGCTATTATATAAAAAATAATGTCTTTTTTAATTTGATATTAATATAATGAAAATATTAAACTTTTATACGCATAAGTCGTTAAAAACCAATTTTTATCATCACTTATCAAAAATAAGATTAATTAGTCAGTGATGAAAACTGTAACTTGTGCATTAATTTTAAAATTAACAGTTAATAGTACTATTAATTAAATAATATTATTAATTACATGTTTAATTTATAAATTAAAATAGAATTTATGAATTAAACTTAATTTTTTAAAATTTTTAGGCTTTAAAACTGAAAAATTTTAGTAAAGTCCTCCATTTATATAATTGGTAATTTTATCTGTTGTAGATTGATGTATTTTCCTTATTACAGCTTTATTACCTTCAAATTTAAGTAGAACTGCAAACACTCCAAGATCATGTAGATAATGCAGGAAATCTTCTGCTTCTTCCTCGTTATCAACATCAATTATTAGATCTTCGCCAGCGGTATCTCCAGAGGCCACGTTTTTAATTGTATCTACCATAGGGTATAAAATTGCTTCTCCAAGCCTATGTGCTCTTTTTTCAAGTTCTTCTTTGTTCTCTTTCATTTCAAATGCCTGAAAACCTTCTCTTATTACTCTACTGAAGAAAAAATCTCTTCCAAAGTCAAAGGGATATGTAAATGCATAGCGGAGTTCATCGGCATGTGCCTCTGAAGAAGTATATTTTAATGGAGTAATTTCCATGGATGGGTCTTTAATTACAATTCCTTCTCTGCCAGCACTTCCTATTTCTTTAATCACTTTTTTTATGATGGAAGGTGCCTCATTAACTTCATATATTCCAATAAGTCGTACAACGGGTAAATTGTATTTTTCAAGTAATTCGGCTTTTTCTTTAATGGGTATTGGTTCATTTGAGGCTTTTTTACGTATATCAAATACCCTAAACCCTATATCGCCGATTTCTTCATAATAATGTGCCACGTATGGATTTTCAGTACCTAGCATTTCTCCACATAAAACTAGATCGGGGTTATCGTTAAAGAAATCTTTCAAGTTCATAATTTCTAACGCTTTTTTTGTAGTATATGGGCATACATATCCTCGCCTTGTTATGGCAATTATTTCGTCGCCTATTGATGCTATACGTACGTTATATCCATTCATTTTTTCTTCAAGAGCGATATTATCCTTAAAATGATTTTTTATAGTCGGTGAAAGCATCAATGTTCTTCTTATTTTGGGAAAGCCTCTTATTACTTCGATCTTATTCCTAAAATAAATTACAGTTCCTGTTTCCATCACGCCAACGTCTTTTTTAAACTGCATGGTGGGAAATCCATGGAATTCAAAAAATTTAATAATGCCCGTTTTAATTGCATGATCTAGTTTCTCTGCTTTCACGTGTAGGAGCTCTTGAAGCTTTTTATCTAAAAAATTTTCTATAACCACTTTAGATTCCAGATCACATGTAGAACAATGAAAAAAAAAGTTGGTGAGGGAGTTATTCCTCCTCCAATCTATGTTCATATTTTTATTGCAGTTGGGGCATTTGACTTCAGGTAAAATTCAGTAAACCTCCTCTAATTCCGCAATAAAGTTCATAATGTCTGTTTTAGTGATCATGCCTGTAATTTCCCCGTTGTCGTTTGTAACTGGTACTCCACTGAAGTCTTCATCTATCATAAAGGTTGAAGCATCGGCTATCGTTTTTTCTTCATTGATGGTTCTTACATTTTGAGTCATTATATCTTCTACGATGAGATTCCTTATCCTTGCAGCTTGATACCTGTCAGGGACAATTTTTCTAAAGGATATCATTGAATCTGCTATGTCTTTAGCAGTTAGAATTCCTTCAATTTCATCGCCGTTCATTACGGGTAGTCTTCCAATATCTTCATCAATTAATATTCTTCTTGCATGAACCAGCCTATCTCCGGGACTTACAGTCATCACGTCTGTCTGCATTCTGTCTTTTATGTAAGTCTTATTATACGGTATTCCCTGGCATGTTTTAATGAAGTCAGTTTTTGTAATGATGCCTATGATTTCTACGTCGTCTATAATGGGTATCCCGCCAATTTTGTTTTCAATCATTATTTTGGCAGCTTTTCCCAGATTTTCAGCCGCATTTAAAGTTATAGGATCTGGAGTCATAACTGTGGATACATGGAAATGTGAAGGGGGCATATTACCATATCTGGATGAACCAAGCCGTAATGCAATATCTTTTTCAGTTATAATTCCTACTAATTCTCTTTTATGGTCGTTGTTGGTGTTTATGACAGGCAGCCGTGAAATTTTATGTTTTTTCATGAGTTTTAGTGCATCATTAAGGTTCTGGTCTTTATCTACTACAACAACTTTAGAACTCATTATATCTTTTATGTGCATACTATTCACTCCGCTTTACAAATATATAACTAAATTTAAGCTTTTTTACTGAATTCCTTTAATTATATCTGTTTTTGTGATTATTCCAACAAGAGAATCGTCCTCAACAACAGGAAGATGGCTTATATAGTTGTTACACATCAATTGGGCAGCTTCTGCTGCATCTATATCTTTGCTGATTTTAACAACATCTTCGGTCATTATATCTTCTGCAGTTAACATGGATATGTCTCTAGCTTTTCTTTTTTCTTCCCCTTCTACTCCCTGTCTTACAAAGTAGACCCTTTCAACACTCACACCTGTATCAGGATCATTTACCTCAGCAAAGGAGATATTAGCTGGAGTTATAATGCCTGCAATTTCATTATCAAACATCACAACAAGTCCATCTATGTTATTTTCATTCATAACGCTTATGACGTGAGTTATAGTATGGTTTTGATTTACAGTTACCACATTTTCGGTCATAAGATCTGAAACTTTCCACCTGCTATTGAATTTGGATGCATAAAATTTCATGAGGTCAGTTTTTGTAATAATTCCTGCTAAACCTTCATCATCTACAACTGGAACTGAACTTATTTTATCCCTCAGCATGGTTTCAACGGCTTCTTTCAGGTCGCTGTCGGCATCTATTGTTATAAGGCCATTGCTCATAACTCTTCTGATGGATATTGTATCTATGGACCTTCTTTTCCATGTGGGGCCATTTCCTCTTAATTTACGTGTTAAATCTTTTTCTGTAACAATTCCGATTGGATTATCATCTCGGTCTGTAACTATGACTCTGCTAACTCCGTGTTTTAGCATAATTTTCCTTGCGTGGGCTACCTGTTCAGTTTCCTGAATTAAAAATACTTCGTCATTCATTACATCTTTTACTAACATTTTACCACCATGAAGCTATTAATCCTGTATTTATAATGCGGTGAAATTTTATCCGCTTATTGCCCTTAAAATATCGCTTTCTGTTATTATACCAATTAAATCGCTGTTTCTAACTACGGGGAGCCCTCCAATACCTTTAATCTCCATTATACTACATATTTCACCTAACCGTGTTTGAGAATTGGTAGTGACCACGTCGTTAATCATGATGTCTGAAAGTGTGGTATTCAGGATTTCTTCAGCATCATTTGTGACTAATTTTTCAAATGCAGTATTATTACCTAAGAATTTTAAGATGTCTGTTGAAGTAACAATTCCAACGAGCTTATCATTTTCAGGGTGAGGTGTTTTTCGTTCTTCTCCAATTACAGGGATTCTTCTAAGTTTATTTCTAACCATAATTTTAGATGCCCCTTCAATTCGGGTTCCAGGAGTGGTTGTTATAAGTGATGTTGTCATGAAATCTTCCACAATTTCATCAGTTAAGACTCCGGATAAGAGAAATACAAAATCTCTTTCTGAGATTATTCCCACGATTTTTTCATCTGAATCTACTATTGGGAATGCACCGACTTTTTTTTCCAGCATTTTGGAAACTGCATTGCCAATGGAACTTTTATGACTTAAAACTTCTACCTTAGTTGTCATAATTTCCCTTACAGGATCATTTATGGCGGATAAAAAATTACCGTCGTGTTTTTTTTCTAAAATTTGATACTTGTCTCCACCACCTAAAAAGTCAAGTATATCCATGGCTGTCACGATTCCACGGATTTTCCCGGTCCCGGGGTCTGTAATTGGGAGCCTTCTAAATTTGTTTTTTACCATTATCTCTGCGGATTCTTTGATTGTAGCACTTTGGGGCACTGTTACTACTTCTCTTTTGGCGATGCTCATAATATCGCCTTCGTGTTCTGTTATGTGGGTTTCAAACTCCAATGGAGCTCTTTCTCTAGATTTTACTATATTTATTAGTTCTTTTCTTCTCATGAGTACACCTCATATGAAACTAAACCTGAAGTAATCTCTAAAAATAAATTTGAATTATTTAAGTCATGTAAATAGTATTTTAAAATCAATTTATATACGACCCCAAGATATCTTCCCTTGTTATTATTCCAACAAGTTCTGCTTCTCTTACTCTTTCGGGTTCTTTTTTAATATGTACGGGATGATCAACTACAGGCAATCTTCCAATATTATATTTGACCATTAATTTTGCAGCTTCTTTAATGTCCTTATCTTCAGTGATGGCTATTGGGGGGGTTTTCATAACACTTTCTACTTTTGTGGGCTTTTTAACTCCACCTTCTTTGGAAAGTCTTACATGGCCTGAATTTATAATGTCTTTCCTGGTTATCATGCCTATTATTTTCTTCTTTTTAATTACAGGGAGTCCAGAAAATCCAGTATCGTCCATTTTATCCCATACTTTTGATAAAGGATCATCATAGTTGCATGTAACAACATTTCGTGTTGTCGCTTCGCCTACATTCTGCTTTTTAGGCTTTACTTCTCTATCTAATAAATTTTCAAGAATATCAGCTACACTTATCATTCCCACAACAGTCATATCATCTTCTGATTTAACAACAGGTGCTTGGATAATATCTGCATTTATTATTTGTTTTCCAATTTCGTTAATATCTACTTCTGGTGTTGTAATGACCTTGGGGTGTTCCATAATCCCGCGGGCTTCAATATTTGATTTTGTTGTAGAGATGCGCATCATGTCTCCACGAGTTATTGTTCCTTCTAAATGCTTTCCAGAAACCACAGGAACACATCTAAAGCTTTCATCTCTTAATATGGATCTAACCTTAGTAACACTCGTATTTACAGAAACTGTGACAGGATTAGGTGTCATAACATCTCCAACATTGTTCAAATTAAATCACCTTCTAAATCTTCTTTACAGTCTTCACAGACAAATTTTCCATCAATTTCGTCTAAATCATCCATAAAGTTTCCACATGCCTCACAAACTCCAGGTACTGGTGGATTTATATTTTCGTGATCCATCTGATTTTTTTGGTTTTCCATTCTTGCATTTTCAACAAGAATTTCAGTCAGTTCCGGAGAAACTGCCATTATGTCTTTTGCAGTTAATATACCTTTAAGAACTCCTTCTTTTACCACAGCTAACCTTCTTATGTTCATTTTTGACATAAATCGAGCAGCTTCATTTAATTCTCTTCCAGGATCGATTTTTATAAGGTTTTTAGTCATTATTGCATCGATGGATATCTCGCTGGCTTTGATATCATGGGCAACAACTTTGTTGATGATATCTGTTTCTGTAACTATTCCTTCTGGTTCGTTGTTGTTTTTTACTATTAAACAACCCACTTCATTTTGGCTCATTAAATAGGCAGCATCTGCAGCGCTGTTTTCGGGGCTTACGGTGACTACATTTGATGTCATTGCATCATTTACTGTAACTTTTGTTTCCATTTCCATTTTTAAACACCTTAACGTACTTTCAGAAGTTTATGAACTTGAGGTATTGTTAATACATCTAAATAGTTTCCTACCACTTCGGAGAATTCAAATAATTTTTCATTGTTATCTATCCAGTAATTGAGTGGATATGCAGGTTGAATAACCATTGATAACTTGGAAGCATCTGAAATTTCATCAAGTATCTTTGAAGCTATCAGTTCTATTGTATCAACTTTTGTAGAGGGCAGTATAACTATCTTACAATATATATTTGTTTTATTATCTATTAATAGATTTAGTGATTTTAATTCATCTTTAAATAGGTTATCCCAATTAGAAGTTGAACGATGCTCCGGTAATTTAATGTCTAAAGAAGCATATTTAATTAACTCTGCTATTTTCTCCATTTCGTTGGGTAATGAACCATTGGTTTCAAGCAGGCAGTCAAAATCATATTTTTCTAAAAATGATCTTATAAAATCTGCATGTAGTAATGGCTCTCCGCCTGTTAAAGAAATAGAATGAAAATCAGGAGTCATTAAATTATTTACAGAATTAAAAAGTTGTTCTTCTGAAAAAGAGGATCCACTTGTAGGATCTAAGCCTTGTGGGGTATCACAGTAATTGCAGTGAAGATTACATCCAGAAAATCTTACAAAAATTTGCCTTCTTCCAATTAGTTTGCCTTCACCCTGAATGCTTGAGAAAATCTCATTTATATGGGCTTTCATTTATGGTCACCACATTAGTTATGTAGTTATTCACATGTCTGGAAGTAGGCACCTTGTCCAATGCCTTCGTTTACACAAATTTGAACACTTGAGACACTATTATTTGATGCCTTTAAGTATTTAAATGTTTCTTCGGCAAAGTATTCCGCCAGATCTTCTGCAGAGGTTGATTTGAGTTCTAAAAGGCAACAATCTTCCAGAGGAAGTTTGTATTCTTTCTCACCTATTTTAAATTCTACAGATTTATCATCTTTATGTGTAAATTCAATGACATCGCTGTTGCATGGAATTAGAACTTTATGATCGAATTTTGAACAAATTTCTCTCACGATTTTTTTTGCCTGTTTAAAATCAACCACAAATCCGAATTCTCCACTTCTTTCTCCTTCTACAGTTAGATCAACGATGTAAGAATGTCCGTGTATTCCTCCGCATGATTCATGTAAAGGGATCATATGGGCTGATGAGAATCTTAAGTTAGCGTGTATTCCATTAATCTCTATTTTCATTATCTATCCTCGTAATACTTTAAATTAAATAATATTAATTTATAATTAGTTATTTCCGTAAATATTGGATTACAAATTTAATTTTATTATTTGAGAGCATTAAATGTATTGGTTAAAATACTCTGGTTTTTGTGATATCTTCTTCAATAGATTCAATTTCATTAATATAACTTTCGCATATTTTATCAATTATGCCATCTATTTTTTTATCGTCCATGTCTTCCAGGCATTCACAAAGCCCTATTGTCTCCACGTCATTAGGAGTACCTTTATTTATAACATTCATCCCGAAATGTATTTTCATGCTGCTGTTGGAGCATGTTGCTATGGAAATACTGAGCTTTTTACCTTCAAAATAGATGTCATCACCGTCACGGGTCGTGATAATACCAAGATCACTTAAAACATCTTTAGCTATCATTACAAGTATTCTCTGCCTGTGGTAACATGTCTTCAGGTCTGCTGGCTGGCGGTCAAAATGTTCTACTATAAAGTGCATCATTTTATCTGCTTTTATTTCAAGGCCCACATCTTCATAGTCTATGAGTTCTTCTGGTTCTATATTTAGGGGACCTATCCATGCTACAATACTTGATCCTTTAATTTTATGTTCTTTAAATGCCCAAAATGGTTGTATTGGGCTCCCATCATAAATTATGCCTTCTTCTAACTTTTTGTATTTCATGATTTCACTTTATCTTTTATTATAATCATCATTATGTCTAATCATCAATAATTAACTCTTTATAACCTGTTTTTGGGTCAAATACTCTTATAAGAGTTTTATCTGATTTCAAGATACCAATTTCTGCAGTGGTATTGATTATGCAGCCGTCACTTAAATGGCCTCCAAATACATGTCCTTCTGCATCTGAAATTGACATATGAATATGAACCCCATCTGCTGAAATGGTACCTTCAGCTGATACAATCTCAAAGGGCCCCATAAATGTCTTATAATTGCCATCTGCCATTCTCAATGTGGCGGAATTCAGACTGCCGACTATACAAATTATAATGCCTGATTTAACTCTATTCTGCTTGGATATATTAATAATGCCTTTTTTAAGGTCTTCATGGGGTTTTAGTCTTGAGATTATCATCTAACTCATTTTTTATATATTTTGGTTACCATCTGAAAGATTGTTATTTATTTATAGGTTGATACAATTAAATAAACTTATGAGAGCCAGAGCAAGAGATTTCATATACACTAAAGACAATTTATTCTTTGCCACAACTTCTTATCTGCATCCAGAAGATAGAATTCTGTCATTTTTAAGATATATCCCTGATCCTAATGGTAACAGGTCTAAAAATGGCCAGAGATATTCTAAAGTAGATTCTAAACAGGCTTATGATTTTTTAGGTAGTAAATATCCAGAATATCTTTTTGGGCCTGACGACAGTCTTAAAATGATGGGGGTCCCTTTATATAAGGTTGAAAAAATATTAAAACCAGAAGAACGCCTGAATGAAATATTAAATAACTCATATAATGATGAACTGCTTAAAAAGGTTGTTAAATTGGCAGGTGTCTTCCATGATCAGGCAGGTATTCCTTATTCAAAAATGGGAGTTTCTGGCTCGATTTTGCCGGGTTTATATGATCCAGCTGTATCTGATATAGATTTTGTATTTTACGGCCTTAAAAACCACAGGAAGGCAATGGATACCTTTGGAGAAATCAAAGATAAGAGCGATTTAAGGAGTATAGGTGATGAATACTGGGCGCACTTATACGAAAAGAGAATAAAAGATGACACATTAAGCTATGAAGAATTCCAGTGGTATGAGAAACGTAAAAATAACAGGGGAGTAATTGACGGTACACTGTTTGATATTCTTTCCACCCGTGATTGGGATGAAATAACTGGAAAATATGGGGAAGAAAAATATGAATCTCTGGGCACTGTAAAGATCGAATGTAAGGTATCTAATGCCATGGCAGCATTTGATAACCCTGCTATCTACAAAATTGAAGATGTTAATATTTTAGAAGGCCAGGATGTTGATATAACTGAAATTGTCTCATTTACTCACACTTATTCTGGACAGGCAAAAGAGGGCGAAGAAATAATTGCAAAGGGTAGATTAGAAAAAATTACTGATAAAAATGTGAGATATAGGCTCGTAGTTGGTACAACTAGAGAAGCTTTAGATGAGTATATCAAACTGAAGGATAGAGCTTAGTTATTTAAAACTTTCAAATTTGATTTTGCTTTGGAGAAAAGATTTAAAACTGTCAAATTATAACAATTGATATCTTTTACAATTATTTTAAAAAATTAAAATTTTATCTTGATAGGGAGGCATTTAATGAAGGATATTTATAATGTTGGGCTCATTGGGTTTGGAACAATCGGAGCAGGGGTTGTAGAAACTTTTAACCGAAATTTGAACCTTATGGAGCAAAAAGTAGGTGCAAAAATAAAGCTTAAGAGAATCGTGGATCTGGATATTAAAACTGATAGGGGCGTAGCAGTAGATAAAAATGTTCTATCAACTAATATAAATGATATTTTGGAAGATCCAGAGATAGACATAGTAATAGAACTTATCGGGGGCTATGAACCTGCAAAGACATTCATTTTAAAAGCTATGAACCATGGAAAACACGTGGTCACAGCAAACAAAGCTTTACTTGCAAAACACTGGGAAGAAATCTTAAAAACTGCAAATGACAACAATGTCCGGATCTGCTTTGAGGCCAGCGTCGGCGGAGGTATCCCTCTACTTGAACCATTAAATGAAAGGCTTGCAGCAAACCACATTAAATCTATTTATGGTATAATAAATGGAACTGCAAACTACATTTTAACTAAAATGACTGAAGAAGGCCTTGATTTTGATGAAGTGTTAAAAGAAGCTCAAGATAAGGGTTATGCAGAACAAGATCCCACTTTTGATATTGAAGGGCATGACACTGCTCAAAAATTGATTATACTTACCATTTTAGGCTTTGGAACATATGTTAAGCAGGATAAATTCCATGTTGAAGGTATAAGCAAAATCAAACAGGAAGATATTGAATTCATCAAAAATGAACTGGGATACTCTATAAAACTCCTTGCAATTGCAAGAATTGAAGAGGGAAAGCTTGAAGTAAGAGTACACCCGACTCTAATTTCTTCAGATCACCTCCTTGCATCTGTAAACGGTGTTTTTAATGGAGTATATCTGGTTGGGGATATAGTTGGGCCAGTTATGATGTATGGACCTGGTGCTGGAATGATGCCAACAGCAAGTGCTGTAGTTGGGGACTGTCTTGATATCATGGAGAATATGGAGAGGCCTAATATATACGGTCCAAAAGACACAGAAGTCCGGGAAATAAAAAATATTGAAGATATCTGTTCTAAATATTACCTGCGTCTTACTGTACTTGACAAACCAGGAGTTTTACATGCTGTATCTGGTATATTAACTAAGTATGATATTAGTCTAGAATCCGTAAATCAGAGAAGGAAAAATGAGGGTAGGGAAGTTCCAATTTTTATGGTGACTCATGATGCACTTGAGAAAAATATTAGAAGCGCCATTAAAGAAATTGATGAGCTTGATTTAGTCAAGGAAGATACTCTCTTTATCAGGGTTTTGGAAGGCTAAATATCTTCCTTTTTTTTAAAATTTAATTCATTGAACTAACAAAATTTTTTAATATTATTTTCATTATTCTTAAGTAACTGCGTTAAATCATAAATGATAAAAATATAAGAACAGGGAATATCATAAGATATTACCATGTTAGAATTTGTTGGATCGTTTGGAGAAGACGGATTTGAACTCAATTTTGCAGACCTGGTTTCACCTAAAGAGTGGAAGGATGAAATAGAAGCTAAATTGGCAACCTATAAAGAAGAAGCACATGTTGTAGATAAGGGAAGATTAAATTTATTCATTGTTTTAAAATTAAACCCTTTAGATGGCGAAGAAGAGGATATTAGGTATATATCGAGACATATCAATGAATTTACTGAATTTTATCATGAAGCTATACGTGAAATTAAATAGATGTTCGTTTTAAGCTTGTTTATATTCTATTCATTCTTTCTAAATAGTTAGGATGAGATATGTTTTGATTTTTAATTTGTTTAAAGTTTTTTGCTCATGTTTATTATCGTGTGCATGGTTCATATTTCATTAACGTGTTTACTGGTTAATTTAAATTGAACTTATTTTAAAAAAATTCTATTTATTTAATCAAAAATTACAGGGTAATTCAATAGTATTTACACAATACTCCAGACATGAGGAAGTTTTTTAACAACATTTTAAGCGCTGTTTAATTTGAAATAGAGTTATATTTTGTTTATAAAAATTTTTGTATATCTTATACTATTTATACGAGTTTTATAAAAATTAATATGAAATTAATAATAAGATTACACTTTAAAAAGTGAATATTATGGTGTTTTTTAATGATTAGCGTTTCTTCAATATCTGAATTTGTATACTGCCCTGTAAAAGCATTTTTAAACCAGACCCAAAAGGACAATATTCAAACGCGTGAAATGATACATGGAAAACTGGTACATGAGATTAGAAGGGGTTATGAAGAGATTACAAAGCAGAACATGTGGAGCATAAAAGAGAACATTGAATTAGAATATATCTTTAGCACTATATTTGAAGAAGTCCCTCCTTTTATCGAAAAGGTCTCAAAGAAGTACTCTGATAAATATGAAATGGATTATTCAGCTTTAAAAGATATATGCAATGATTTAGAGGATGATCTAAAATTAGAATCTCAATTTTTATCTTTAAAGGTTAAGAAAATTTTGAACACCACCTCTAAAAGGGGTAATGAAATTGCAGAAATGTTTTTCCCGCAGTCCCTTTTAGAGTTTTCCTTAAAAAATGAAGAACTTAATTTAATGGGAAAAATTGACAAAATAGAAGTAATTAATGGTGTTTATTATCCTGTAGAAGTTAAAACGGGAATGCCTCCATCTAAAGGTGTCTGGTTAGCAGATGCGCTTCAAGTTGCAGCTTACGCTGTTCTTATGGATTATGAACTTAATAAGGAAGTACTGGTCGGTTTTGTTGATTATATTAAAGTATGTGAACGGCGGCCGGTTGTGGTTAATTCAGTTTTGCATAATAAGCTTTTGGGAGTGCTGGATGATATGCTCACTATGTTTGAAAAACAGGAAATTCCAGAGTTTAAATTAAACAAGAAAAAATGTGAAAAATGTGAATATGCGGATATTTGTGAGTATTATGGTTGATTTTAAAAATTAAGATAAGTTAATTTAAATTCAGGATCGTATCATCGTCAGGATCATTTTATATTTTTCAAGTGCGGTCAATGCATGGGGCTCATTTGCAGGCATTATAATCATTTCACCTGCTTCTAAAACGTTTTTATTGCCTGAAATAGTGATTTCGGCTTTACCGTCTATAAGTTGAACCATGGCGTCAAATGGAGCTGTATGTTCGCTTAGCCCTTCACCTTTATCAAAAGCAAATATGGTCACTGTACCTGTGTCTTTTCTTATTATTTCCCGGCTTACAACAGAACCGTCCTGATATTCAATTAAATCCGCGGTTTTTAATACTTTTCCTTTAATATCTTCCATTTTTTACCCTCCTGAACTTAATCATAAACATGTATGATACTTACTGGGCAGAGCTCTTCTGCTTGTGTGCAGCAAGCTGGGTCTTCAACTTCTATTTCTTCAGTTTCTTCTGTATTTTCTAGTGCTTTTAAATGGGAAAGCCCATCTCCAGCAAATTCAAAGAAGTCAGGACATATATCAATACAGTTTCCACAGGATATACACATCATCCTTTCCAGTTCTACCTTTGCCATTTTTTCACCTAAAATTTAATTAAAAATTTTATTTTGCACATTTAAAGCAAAATTCTGTATCTCTATTAGTTTTAAAGGTTTTACCACATTTTTTACATGTAACAGATCTGAGGGTGGATTCATTATTAACAATATCTAGAGAACAGGCACATTTCCAGCCCATTTTGCCTTTTAACTGGGCTTCAAACTCCTTGTCAATGTTGGGATCATCTGTCATTTAAATCACCTTATTAACTATTAAAACAGGTAATAAAAATATTTTTCGTATTGAATAGAACAAATTATAATGTAAAATAGGAAAGGGTTTAATTACCCTAAAATTTCTTTAATATCTTTTTCAGGAGTACTAATTGGCTTAATATCGTAATTTTCAACCAGGAAGTCCATGATATCCTCGTTTACCCATGCTGGAGCTATTGGGCCCAGATAAATTCCTTTAATTCCAAGGTACAGTAAACTCCACAGGATCGCAGCTGCTTTCTGTTCCATCCAGCTTAAAACAATGGTAAGTGGAAGCTCGTTTATTTCCAGCCCGAAAAGATCTGAAAGTGCAGTTACAATGTCAATACCCACTATTGCATCATTACATTGCCCTATATCTATTAAACGTGGAATTCCTTCAATATCTCCGAGAGGCAGCTGGTTCATTCTGAATTTACCGCACGCAAGGGTTAAAACAACTGTGTCTTCAGGTAATTTCTGGACAAATTCAGTATAATATGGTGATTTTGCAAGCGGAGCATCACATCCTCCAACCAGGAAGAACCTCCTTATTTTTCCTGCTTCTACAAGTTCTTTAATCTTTGGTGCAAGTGAAAGGACTGTTGAGGCTCCAAATCCAGTTGAATAAATGGTGTCACCCGGTTCTTCTGGGAGTTCAGGTAATAATTTAGCTTTTTCAATAAGTGGCGAGAAATCGTAACCGTCAATATGTTGCACGCCGGTTAATCTTGCGACCCCTGTGGTAAACATCCTGTTTCTATAATCGTCCCGTGGGGGCAGCACGCAGTTTGATGTTCCAAGGATTGCAACAGGGTACTTTGAAAATATCTCCCGCTGGTCAAACCAGGATTTACCAAGCTGACCTGCTAGGTGGCTGTACTTTCTCAATTTGGGGTATCCATGCGCTGGAAGAAGTTCAGAATGGGTATAAACATTTATTCCGGTTCCTTCGGTTTGTTTTAGAACTTCTTCCAACGCTTTGAGGTTGTGACCGGTTGCAACTATTCCCTGACCTTTTTTTGTTCCAGTACTAACCTGGACCGGGGTTGGTTCTCCATAAGTTTCGATTAATGCGGTTTTTAAAAGCCGCATTGTTTTAATATTCATTTTCCCTGCTTCAAGAGCTAAATTTATTAATTCTGGAACATCGATATTAACATTGGTAAGAGTCGAGTAGAAACCTCGTTCCATGAATGCATCTACTTCTGGATCTGTGTATCCAAGTTCTCTTGCATGATAAAGATAGGCAGATATTCCTTTAATTGCAAATAACAAGTTATCTTGAAGCCTTGCAGCCGTAGCACTTTTTCCACACACTCCCTGTATGGTGCAGCCGGTCCCTCTCGCTGTTTGGGAGCACTGATAGCAGAACATTTCATGTTCTTCTTTCTTAACTTCTTTCTCTTTTTCTTCTTCCATTGCTTCAAACTGATCCTTTCCCACCCCGCATACTGGACATATCCAATCATCTGGTAAGTCTTCAAAAGAAGTTCCGGGGCCTATTCCATTATCAGGATCTCCTTTTTCAGGGTCATATACATATTCACATGCCAAACAGCGGTATTTTTTCATTTAATTACCTCCAATATTATTTTATACGTAAATTTTATAGTATAGTAAGAGGTAGGGATTTTGCTAAGTTATATATCATTTTTATCCGATAATAAAGATATAAAATGTTTTAATATTTATTTAAATTGCTAGAATCATTTTTTCAATATGAGTTTTGTTTTTTGTTGTATTTAGAATTTTGGATAAAGTATTAATCAGGTTTTAATGCTTTAAATAATAATATGATTTATGTAATAAGTATTAAATTTAAATCATTTGAGGATCAAATAGAATAGTGGTGGTAATATGGAACTGGATGAAAATGCATTAAAACTGATAAAAAAATGTGAAGATAAGGAAGTAGATACGAGCGTTATGGGTGCTTGCACTGTCCTTCTTGAAGAAATGGATAGGGGAAAGATAGACTTAGGTGAGGACAAACCGGATGAATCATACATTCAAATGGCTCAAAGTATTGCACCTGAAGATGTACCAAAAGTACTTAAAATGGCATTCAAAATCAAAGAACGACCAAATGTGAGTCCTGAGATGAAAATTGCTGCAAACAGGTTAATTAGAGCCATAGAGCAGTTTTAACTCTATTTTTTAGTCTCTGGCTGAATTAACTGTATATTTATTTTAAATTAAAAGGTGATAATATGAAACAGGTACCTCTTGATGAAAATGCTAAAAGCTTAATAAAAAAATGTGAAGATAACGAAGTAGATACAAGCACAATGGGCGCATGTCAGGTCCTTTTAGAAGAAATGGATCGGGGGAATGTGGTGCTCAAAGACGAGCCTGGAGAGTCATATATTCAGATGGCTCAAAATATTAAGAAGGAAGACGTGCCTCAAGTTCTTAGAATTGCATTTATAGTAAGGGACAGTGGAGATATAACTGATACTGATGTAAAAAATGCAGCAGCGAGATTAATAAGAGCAATAGAAATGTTTTAATAGATTGAAATAAACCTATTTATATTTTATTTGTGGATATAACTTATTACGCTATTATTTTTTCTTTTATTTACTAAATTAACTTTTTATAATCATTATCGTGGAATAAAATTCTTTATTAATATTATTTAATTCATTTTAAGTAATAAACATCTATAAATCCAATTATAACACAATATATATAATTGGTGATAAAAGATGGATTCAAAATCTGCTGAACTTGTGAAAAAATGCCAAGAAAGTGCTGGAAGTGGAGATATAATGGGCGCATGTAAAGTCATGCTGGAACTGATAGATAAAGAGAAAATTAACGTAGAAGAAAGGGATCAAACCTATCTTGAAATGGCTGAAAATCTTAAACCTGATGATGTGAGTAAAGTTCTTAAATTGGCGCTTCAAATAAGAGAAAGTGGAGATATAAAAGATCCAGACCTTAAAAACGCTGCAAGTATACTGATTAGAGCAATAGAGATGAGCTAGTTATTTAAAATTAAAATTTTTTTCCTTTAACTCTTTTTATATTAAAAACTGCAGTATCTGCAACAGCCATAACTGCCATAACGCCTGCTTGAACAGGGTCTGTTACCACTAAATCCGCATTTTTTGCAACACTTCCAGGCATATTAAGGCTTATTACAATCACGCCGTGATCTTCTTTAATTTCTGCAACTGCATCTGAAATTTTACCACCCATAAGTGATCCTGCAAGAACCAGTGCTTCTACCCTTGGAAGTCTTCCTGCCGCATATACTGCATCTGCAAGCTCTTCTTCTCCTACAAGCGGTATTGTATCGATACTAATGCGCTCACCCCTTATATTATGCCGATCTGCTTCGGTTATGGCTCCTTGGGCAACCTGAGCAACCTGGGCTCCTCCCCCAATTATTATGATTCTTTTTCCGTATATTTCAGTTAATGAAGGATGAATTTCAATGTGATCAACGGCTTCAAACTTCAAAATATTCTTTTTAAGTTCTTCCCTGTTCTTAACGTCTTCTAGTTCCATATATACTGAAGCAGATCCGTCTTTTTCTACAAAAAGATGAGTATATATAATATTTATCCCGCATTTTGCCATTAAATCTGTAATGTCCCTCAAAACACCGGGTTTATTTACAGATTTTATTGTAATTGCAATCTTTTCCATTTGAATCACATAATAATAATGAATTTGTAATGAATAATTAAATTATTAGTTATAATCTTGTTTTAAACATGATTAAATCTATTTAACTGATTATATAAATTTTATAGGTTAATAATCATCTTGTTCACTAAAATACTGAATTTTAAACTAATTTTTTTAAATGTAAAAAGTGTAATTTTTCAATTAATATTGAACTCTATCATTTATAAGTTAATAAATTACCCATGTTCTCTTTAGTCATCACTAAATTTCTATAATTTCTGGCACTCGGGGCAGATATAAGAAGACGTACTTCCTGTTTTTATTTTTTCAATGATTTTGCTGCAATCGGGACATTTTTCTCCTTCTTTATATGCTACTAAAAAGTAATCTTTACTGAATTCTCCATTTTTCCCGTAAAAATCTTTTTCATATGCCAGCCCTTTTTTATCAAGTGAATATTTAAGATTTTCTACCATAATTTGGAATAGATCATTGATTTGTGATGGTTCTAAAGAGTTGGTTGTTTTTTTGGGATGAAGTTTTGATTTAAAAAGAATATCATGAATGTAAACATTTCCGATTCCCCCAACTTTCTTCTGATTTAAAATTACATTTTTAATCATGGCCCGACCACTGCAGACTTTTTTAAAGTAATCAAGAGTAAAATTAGGATCTAACGGGGAAATAGCTATATCTTTGGTTGCTTTATGTTCTGAAAGTTCCTTATCTGAGACCAGATCTATATGTCCAAACCACCAGAACTTGCATGTAAACCCTGAATTATCTGTAAAATTAAAGCGGCACTGGTATTCTTCTGCGGAACATTCATCAAGATTATGATATAGGACGTCTGATCCCATTCCAAGGTTCAATAAAAGATGGTAGCTATCTGTAAGTTCAAAAAAGATCCATTTTCCTTTATTGTATACGTTTTTAATAGTTTTACCAGTTATTCTCTCTTTAAAACTGCCAACGTCCATATTCAGGCATTTCTCTTGTATTACGTCAACTGATTTAATTTCTTTGGATTTCAGTTCATTATTCATCTGACTGCTTAAAACCATAATTTCGGGTAGTTCTGCCATTTTAATTCCTCATAATTGATATAATTTTCATTTTTTTGGTGGGAAATATTTATCAACAGTTTTTTCAACATCTTCAAGCCATAACTGCCGTTCATTCATGCTGCTTGTAACAATGACTCCATACATTTTTCTGTAAAAATTTTTCACACCACATAAGCCAAAGATACAATTTTTCCAGATTGCTTCAAGTGGATCGCCAAATACCTCCAGTTCTCTTTTTTCTGGTGTATTGGATGTGTTAAATACAATGGCAGTTTCAGCTTTTAACAGGCCATTTGGGACTCCTTCTCCATTATCGCCCTCTAAAAATTCATAAGCCATCCCTGCACGTATTATTCGATCTATGTAACCTTTTAAAATAGCTGGAGGCTGTCCCCACCAATTGGGATGTATGATAATTATGCCATCTGCTTCTTTAATTTCTTTGCAGTGCTTTTCAATTTGAGGATCTAATTCTGCATCTTTAGGGATTTCTTCACCTGAAAGTAATGGATCAAATTTTTCAGCGTACAGATCATGGTATGTTACTTCATGGCCATTTTTACGCAATTTGGATACAGCAGTACCTGCGATTGCATGATTAAAGCTTCTTTCTGTTGGATGGGCTAGAATTGCAAGTATTCTCATCTAATCACTTTTAATATCCTGATTTTTTTCCTGTTAAACTCTCAATTTCCACTTTAATTACAGTGGTTTTATCAAGTGATGGTTTTGAATATTCAAATGTTTCATTTGGTTTATTACTGTATTTTTGCATTATGACATCTAATGCGTTTATTTTTTTGTCCTTATCTTCTATAAAATGAGCTTTTCCAAAACCAATTACACTGTAATATTTCATTCCCCAGCTGCAGGCATTATCTGCAGTTACAATTTCTGTTTCAATGTCTGCTTCAAAGCAAATTCTGTTATTTTTTCTTATCATGTCAATTTTTAACCCTTCACTCGCTGAATGGAGATAAAGATCATTTTCTTCAAATCCAAAGTTCATAGGCACGATATATGGGGTTTCATTGTCACAAATGGCAATTCGGCATACTGATGCATTTTTTAATATCCATTCTATACAGTTTTTATCTTTTATTTCTTTATCACTTCTTCTCATTTTTATCTATTTTAAAATATAATTCAATGGATAATAAACTAATCTACTATTAAAATGTTGGCTTTATCTCTTTATTGGTATTTTTGGATGAATATTGTCCTGTAAATATAATGTACTTTGAACTTTCTAAAATTAACAATATTTAAATAATAAAATTTAAATTACACTAAATTACAATTGGAAAATATGAATATAAGAAAATATAAGCCTGTTTTGATTTTAATTATAATTATGGGATGTATATGGGCTGTAGGGACTGCAGATTACAATTTTGTCTACTTAAAACCAATTTCACAAGTAGATGCACCTTCTTATATGGCTTCATGCACACAACCTGATCTTCAACAGTTTTTTAAGAATCCGAATTCTTTTTACCGCCAAAAAATTAAAGTAAATGGTACAATAGTTGATATAACAGAAAATTATTTTGATGGAACTACTCATATTTTGCTCAATACACCTCAAACTGGGAATTATATCGAAGAAATATCCATTTCTTACGTTGAAAAAACTCATTTTACAGAAGGAGATAACATTACAGCTTAGGGAGAAGGTGGAGGAACAGTTACTTACAAATTATCAAATGGAAAAAGTATAACTTTGCCTTATTTGAAAGCAGTATATCTACAGTAATTCCTTATTTTTTATGGGCATAACAGGAAAAATAATGCATATTGTAATTAATAATCTATTTTTGTAATTATGATATTCAGTAAATATGCTGAATTTAGTTCTTATTTATAATATTATAAATATTTCAATGATTAAATTCTATATAAAAATATACTATTTTATACAATAAATGTATTAATATTAAGGGGATGATTGTGGAGAAAAAAATTATACAGATATCTGATGTGCATTTTGGGGCTCTTACTTTCTCCAAGGAGCTTAAATCAAGTTTAATATTACAAATACAATATGAAAACCCGGATTTTATAATTTTTGCAGGGATGCAACAGATCATGGTCATGAAAATGAATATAATGGCGCTGCAGTATTTGTAGACGAATTCAAAGCCACTTCAGAAGTCCATTCAATCCCTGGAAATCATGATGCTCGTAATGTGGGTATACTGCATTTTCAAAGTTGGAAAAATTTTAAAAAATTTTTCCACATTAAAAATCAGAGATTTTTAACATCCGTCGAAAATCAAAGCATGAAAAAATCTAAGATTTTTTCTGCCCCAAAATCAGAGATTTTGAGGGATTTTCGGGCCGGTAAAATAAAAAATTTTGCAGACGTGAAAGAAATATTTTATTAGATTCAGGCGATCTTATACAAGAATTAGTGGATTATAAAGTAAATTTTGTTTTAAATGTACATAAGCATGTTCTTAATACCGGGATAATGGAGAATATGGTAGTTTTGAATTCTGGAACCGCAACTACTGGAATTACGTGGTGATACACGTCCCTGTTATAATAAGATGATAATCAATGATGAAGGGGTGGAAGTATATCTGGTAATGACTGAAACGGGGCAAAAACAGCATTTGGCTAACTATTCAGTTGAATTAAAAGATGAAGAATTTACAATCTGTTCCCCTAAACATAAATCAGGTTAGATTATTTGGAATTCATCTTTAAAGTGTTAATTTTTTCGGATAATGTTAACAGATTGTTGGTTAATTTTTCAATCTTTTCTGCAACACTTAATTCGGTTATTTCTTCAAGATGTGGTTCGTAGGCAGTAGTATACACTTTTAATCGATCATTTGTATGATTTTCCCTATTATATTTGCTTATTTGTTCTAATCCTAGTTGGAGTTCCTCATATGCTTTTAATTCGTTTAATATATCATTCCTTTTACTACTTAATTGGTTTATATCCATTATTTAGTTCCCTCCTAAACTTATTTTAGATGAATATGTCCCCATTGATTTTTTCCTATTTTCGTGTCAATAATCAATTTTAGAATCAATTTTCAAATTTTACAGTTTTAATGAGGTATATTTAAAATATTAAAAAAAACTACCTGATTACTATTATGTATCTTTTTATGTAAATATGTTTCCACTGACAATCTGGTAAATCCCTAAAATTGAGGATATTTAAATAATTTAAAGAGATTTATTCAGTTTATTTTGCATATTTCGCATATTTAAAACCTTATTTTTCTATATGGAAATATTTAAACTTAAAAATATGGAAATATAATGGTATTGTTCATTTTTAAGTTAATTTGCCTCTATTTATTCATTTTTTAGGGGTTCAACTGTGATGTACTAACGTTCGTTCGTTAGTTTTATATAGTAGAATATACAAGTATATTCAAGAAGCTAACGAACGTTAGTTAAATGGAATGGGATTATCATGAAAAATCAAGCTACTGACTCAAAAACTGAAAAAAAATCAACTAAAGAAAAAATATTTGATGTATCCCTCGATCTTTTCTCACAAAAAGGTTTTGACGGGGTTTCAGTTCGTGAAATTGCAAGAGAAGTTGGGATAAGGGAAAGTTCAATATACAACCATTATCGAAATAAAGAGGCAATACTGGATGCTATCATTGATTATTTTATGTCTGAACTTCAGCAGAGCGGCCCACCTGAAGAAGTGGGGGAATTATTAATGGATCAAGGTCCTGAAGTGTTTTTTGAAGTGGGGGCCAGAATGTATATAGAACAGGTTAATACTCCTAAAATGGAAAAAATATGGCGTTTAGTTTCTGTTGAGATGTATCATAACGAAAAAATAAGGAATTTCTACAAAAAAGAACTTTTAGAAGGGCCAATAAATATTTGGGAAGCCACTTTCACTAAAATGATAGAAAAAGGACTTATAAAACCAGTTAATCCTAGAACACTGGCATATGAATATTTTTCATTTGCAATATATCTCTTCTTTGAGTATTTTGTCTTAAAATATGATGAAGACTTTGATTCATTTATGGATCTAGCTTTAGAGAAGATGAATAACCATACAAAATTCCTTTTGAAAGCTATAAAAGTTTAATCATTTATTAGTGCAACTATGCTACGAGTTTATGTTAACCTATTTATATTTGTTGAACAATTTTAAAAATAACGATATCAGGAATTTATCATGAAGAAAAATATTAAAGTCCTTTTACTTGGATACAACGGTGCCAATAACACGGGATCTGAAGCAAGGTTACTTGCTATAATAGAAGATATAAGGGCAATTCTGGGTAATGAAGCCCTTATTACTGTTCCAACATTAAATAAAGAAAACTTAGAACGTTACCTTAAAGAAGACAAGTTTTTGAAGGTTGCTCCAATATCTTCGATTTTCTTTTTTGATATAAGAAAACTGGTTAAAGAACATGATGTTCTTTTGCTAGTTGAGGGAAGCTGCTACATGGATACCTGGACTTCAGCACTTTTATGGGCTTTTTTATGGGCCACTAAATGTGCAAAAGATTTTAAAAAGCCAAGTATTGCATATGCAGTGGATGCAGGTCATTTATCTTCTTTTAACAGGTGGTTAGTTAAACGAGAAGCCAGCAAAACTGATCTGATTTTAACTAGGACTGAATCTGCAGCCCAGGAACTCCAAAAAATAGGGGTTAAAGCTCCTATCAGGACAACGGCCGATTGTGCATTTACATTCAAAACTGAAAAAGATGATGATGAAATTTTAAAGGAAATATGGCCAGAATCAGATTCTGGAGTGGTGGGTCTGGCACCAATTGATTTTTATTTGTGGCCGGTGGTGATGCGGCCATGGGGCAAAAAGGAAAACCTGTATAAATGGCCTTACTATTATTCACGTTCAAAATCGAGAGTTGATGGAAGCGAACGATTAGCTCTTAAATGGGCTGAAGAAGCGGACCGTATAATTGAAAAATATGATAAAAGGGTAGCATTAATTTGTATGGAAGAACTGGATGAACCGCTGGCTGTATGTATAAAGAACAAAATGAAGAAGCCTGAAATGGTAAAAATATTTTCATCAAGAAAGTACAATGCATCTACAATGACAAGTATCCTCCGAAGTCTTGAACTTCTTGTAACTTCTCGTTATCATGCAGGTGTCTTATCGCTTGAAGCTCAGGTTCCTCAGATAGCTATAGGGCATGACACTCGTCTTAGGGGATTTTATAAAGAATTGGAGTTAGAAAATTATTTATTAGATTACATGTCATCTGAAATCTGGTATAAATTAGAGGAAAAAGTTAATGAACTGCTTGAGAATCCTGAAGCACAACAGAAACTACTGAAAGATGGATTTATTCAGCACATTGACCGTGCTCGTAAAAATCCGGAAATTCTTAAGGTTTTTCTCCAAGAGAGAGGGTGGAAGGTGAAAACATGAATAAAGTTATACTTTTAACAGGGGCAAATGGATTTTTAGGTACTCAAGCTGCCCTAAGACTTCTCAGGAGTTATAACTATAAAATTATAGCTTTAATACGGGGCAATGATAAACAACATGCTACAAACAGGCTTTCTAGAGCATGGTGGGAATTTCCAGAACTTTTAGATGAATTAGGTAATAGAATTCATGTATTAAATGGAGATATTACCAGAAATGAATTGGGAATAGAAAAGCAGGAATATAAAAACCTGATTCAAACGGTTACCCATATAATTCACACTGCTGCAGACTGGAAATTAAAATCTTCCCTTGAGGAACTCCAGAAAATCAACGTGCAGGGAACTGAAAATATGCTGAAATTGGCCCAGTTAGCTCATGAAGACCATGGATTAGAAAGATTTTCTCATGTATCTACAGCTTATGTTGCAGGTGGGAAAAAAGGCGTTGTCTCTGAGGATTCTTTGACCTCAAAATATGGGTTTTTAAGTGATTATGAAAAGACCAAGTTTGAAAGTGAGGTCCTTGTGAGAAAATCTGGATTTGATGTATCTATCTTCCGTCCAAGCATGATTGTAGGTGATTCTTCTACAGGATACATTAAAACATTTAATACGGTATATGTGCCTCTCCGGCTTTATTTAAGCGGAAAATTAAAAATAATCCCTGTTTCCAGATCAATGAAAATAAATTTAGTGCCTGTAGATTACGTTGCAGATTCAATTGTAAAGCTTACTTTTGAGGGGAAGGCTGTAAATAAGACTTTTCACTTAACTGCACCTGTTGAATCGCTCCCTACCCTTGAAGAACTTATTGAATTTGTAAGGGAATGGAGCGAGGAGAATATTGATATTAAACTTAATACTCCAATTTACATGCCATTAAATGTTTCATTACTCCAAAAAATCTCATCTCATGGCTATTTGTTTGGAAAAGGAACAGGTAAATTACTTGAAACAGTAAATACTCTTTCTCCTTATTTTAATGAAAATAGGGAATACTTGGGAGATAATACTGAGGAAATAATAGGGCCATATAGATATAAATGGCAGAATTTCTTACCTAAACTCATTGAATTCGCTGTTTATCATGGTTTCTTACATAGATCTGATCGTACAGTTCACGAACAGGCTTTATTTAGACTTCAAAGGAGCAGCATGCCTGTTAAATATTACGACATCGTTAAAGGTGAAATTAAAGAATCAAGTTCAACTGACATTTATCAAAACATAATATCTGCTTCAAAGGCCCTTCAGAGCATGGGAGTTAACAAGGGAGATAAAGTAGCAGTAATTGGTTATAACAGTACAAAGTATCTCATATTAGATATTGCAATTGGTATTGTGGGCGCAGTGAGCGTACCTATTTATTATACGAGCCCTTTAAATGAGATTAGGGAGATATTGGACGATAGCAGTGCAAAAATTCTTTTTGCAGGCATTCCTCAAATTTTAAATGATTTAAATGAATTTGATGCTCACATTTCAGTTGTTTCACTATGCAAACAAAGTGTTGATAGGGATTTGGAGGTTATTTCATGGGAAGAATTCCTTAAAAAAGGAGAGGAAGTAAATAAAGTGATTGATACGCCTTTAAACTTTGATGACACTGCCACTATACGTTATACTTCTGGAACAACTGGAAAACCTAGGGGAGTTATGTTTACTCATGGGAACCTCCGTTGGATGGCAGAATTCATAGCTTCTATGCCTCCTTGGAAGGATAGAACCTCTGAAATATCTTACCTTTCGTTTCTTCCAATGAACCATGTGGTGGAAGGAATTATGGGAACTTACGCTCCTTATTATGCTCCTGCATCTTTAAACCTTTATTTTCTGGAAAATTTTCATGATCTTGAAGAATCTCTTCAGGAGGTGAGGCCCAATGTATTCTTTTCAGTGCCGCGTTTCTATGAGAAGGTATGGTGCAATGTATTGGAATCCAGAATAGGGCAAATTTACATTAGTTCCTCTGGAATCGTGAAGACAGTTCTGGGAAAATTAATTAAGAGGGAAATTCTTAAAAAGGCAGGTCTGGACAGGTGTGCTCAATTAATCGTTGGTTCTGCACCTGTAAGTGATGAATTACTCAAATACTATCATGAACTTGGTATTGAAGTTCATAATGCCTATGGATTAACCGAAGCGCCGCTTATAACCATTAATAGAATTGGAAAAAATAGGATAGGGACAGTAGGTGAACCTCTCCCTGATACCTATATTAAAATAGATGGAGAAGGTGAAATACTGATAAACGGGCCGCAGGTAATGTCAGGTTATTTTAAAGATGATTCAGATTCTTTAGAGGATGGATGGCTCCATACTGGTGATCTGGGATATGAAACCCCTGAAGACAGCCTTGTAATTACCGGCCGTAGAAAGGAGGTCCTAGTTAATTCTTATGGGAAAACAATAAGCCCCCTCAAAATAGAAGTGATGCTTAAAAATATATCTGGGATCGAAGAGGCCATGGTAATTGGTGACGGAAAGCCTTACTGCAGCGCTTTTTTATGGGTTGAAGAAGACTCAAATCTTAAATGGATTGATAAAACTATCGGTGAAATAAATACCCGACTTTCCCGCCCAGAAGAGATTAAAAAATGGGTTATTTTAAAGGATGATCTTTCAATAGGCACTGATTTAACTGCAAACCTTAAACTTAAAAGAAAATCTATTTCAAAGCGTTATGAAGATATTATTAACTTTATTTATGGATCTGGAACTAAAACGGACAGTATATTACACTTTGGCAGTATTGAGGTGGATTCATGAGTGTTCGGCTAAAACTTGCCTCAATTTGGCTTCCAGATTTCATTTTAAAGAGAGAACTGGACAATGTAGCTAGGAATACAATAGATGGACTCGATGATCTTTTAAAGCAGTATGTACCTTCAAAAATGGAAACATTAATTAAAAACCATGAAATTTTAAAGGGAAAACTTGAGCAGAGAAGATCTTCAATGGCTATGGCACATAATAAACGTGTTAAAATATTAATTCAAGAGTTAGGATATGAAAAAGCCGTTAAAATTGGAAGAAAATCCATGTTTGAAGTTGGTTTTAAATTAGGGCAAGATGCCCGCCGAAAACTTGGAGTAGGAGATAATTTTAAGGATCTTGAACTTGCAGCAGGAATACTTTACAAAATACTTGGAATAGAGTTTAAAATAGAAAATAAAGAAGGAAACATGTTCATGATTGTAAATAGATGTTCTTTATCTAAATATTATTCTCCTGAGTCCTGCATGATTTTAAGTGCTGCAGATGAAGGGGTAGTGTGCGGTTTAAATAAAAATATGGGCATGCGATTTAAAGAAAGAATTACTGAAGGAGCACCTGAGTGTATAGCTTGTATAAATGAGGTAAAAATATGAGGGCAATAGTGGTAGGAACTGGAGCTGGAGGGGCGACAGCGGCGCGTGAATTAGTGAATGCTGGATTTGAAGTAATAATTCTGGAAGCAGGAAAAGAATTTAAACCTTTCAGACGGCTTTTACAGGTAGCAGGCCCTCTTAGGAGAACCGGCCTTTTAGGAAATGAAAAAACAATCACTAGAATGTTTCCACCTATGGACACTATGCGTTCATCGGATGATCTTGTACTTGTCAGGGGTATGACCATGGGTGGTTCTACTGTACTTTCGTGCGGTAACATAGTGCGTGCAGACCGCGGTTTAAAAGAAATAGGCTTAGATCTTAGTCCTGAATTTGAAAAAATTGAAAAAGATATTGGCGTAACTGAATTTCCCAGAAAAAGGTGGCAGTCTGTAACAGAAAAGATGTTTGAAGCCGCTCAAAAACTTGGATTGGAACCAAAGGTAACTCCTAAAGCTGTTGATTCAGTTAAGTGTGTATCATGCGGATTGTGTGAGCTTGGGTGTACTACCGGCGCGCGGTGGGATTCTCGAAGGTTTTTAAATGATGCAATTGACGCCGGTGCTAAATTATACACTTCATCGCCGGTTGAAAAAGTTATAATAGAAAAAGGCCAGACTAGGGGAGTTATGGTGGGATCGAAGACTATTAAATCAGATATTGTAGTTTTAGCTGCAGGTGGAATTGGAACGGCGCAGATATTAAAAGCCTCGGGCCTGCATGCTAAAGATAATTTATGGGTTGATATAGTCCTTACATTGGGCGGAGTTCTTAAAGGAGCAAATCAAATTAAAGAACCACCTATGGCATGGCATACAAAGCATGAAGGTTATATTCTCTCTCCTTATTTAGATATTCTTTCCCACTGGTTCCATAAACCATGGAGAAATGTATCTATAGAAGATAGAGTTGGCGTAATGGTAAAACTTGCAGATATAGAAGAGGGGGCGGTTTTTGCAGATGGAAAAGTGCAGAAAACCATAAAAAAAGAGGATTATACTCGTCTTGATGATGCGATTGGAGAAGCTAAAAAAATTATGGAATGTGTAGGTGTTTCGGGTCCCTATGTTAACGGTGTGCATAATGGCGGACATCTGGGTGGTACAGTACCGCTTACTAAAGATGATGTATATTCTATGAAGCCTTCCGGGCTGCCAGAAGGTTTATGGGTAGCTGATTTATCACTGGCACCTCGTTCGCAGGGTTTACCTACAATATTACTTGCTTCAGCTATGGCACTTAAAGTAGCAGGAAAAATATCTGAAGAATATGGGAAAATGAAATAACATTGTAAAATAATTATAGAATGGAAGGCGGTTAAATGAAAACCTTTAAAATCAAAGATTTTGAGGCCCCGGAAACACGGTTTCCGAGGGTACTAGCAGTAATGGGGAGCCCTAAAAAGAAGGGGAACACTTATAAGGTTACTCGAGAAGTCGAAGAAAGAATGAAACAGTTGGGCAACATTGAATTTGAATATTTATTTTTAAAAGATGTAGATTTAAAGATGTGCAGCGGATGTTTTAACTGTGTTAGGAAAGGTGAGGATTTATGTCCTATAAATGATAGTCGGGTAGAAATTGAAAATAAAATTGCTGCAGCAGATGGTGTGATACTCGCTTCCCCTGTATACTGTGAGAATGTAAGCGGGCTTATGAAGAACTTCATTGATAGATTTTCATTTGTTTTCCACAGGCCCCGTTTTTTTGATCAAAAACTCATGGTTTTAGCCACCAGTGCAGGTGGAGGGTTAAAAGAGACCATTGACTACCTTAAAAAGCTTCAAATCTGGGGATTTGGAACTCCCGTTGAGCTTAGAGTGATAACACCACCGTGGCCTCAGTCTGATGCTCTTCAGAAAAAGAATGAGAAAAACATAAACAATGCAGCTGAAGAGTTTTACCAGAAACTTCAGGAAGGAAGGCAGCCGCCAAACTTTATGCAGTACATGCACTTTAGATTCTTAAAGGAAACTTCTAAATTGGGATATCTTCCAGCAGATCTTGAATTTTATAAAGATAAGGGCGAATTTTTTTATGATACTAGTGTAAGTCCTTTAAAAAAGATATTTGCACCATTAATCATGAAATTTGCATTTTTCATGATGAGGGACATGGAGCCAAAGAGTTAGAAAATTAAATTTAAATTCTTTTTTTATTGTCAGCAAATTATTTGATTAATAACAATCATATTATATGTTATGAAGGAGATCTATACGGAGATCGAAATAAACGCTCCTGCAAGTGTTGTCTGGAGTATTCTCACAGACTTCGATGATTTTTCGAGATGGAACCCATTTATCCGGAAAATATCTGGAAAACTGCAGGAAGGGGCGCAAATTGAGGTTTTTATAATCCCTCCTAATTCAAATGGGATGAAATTCAGGCCTAAAATATTAACTTATGATCCAGAAAAAGAATTAAGGTGGTTGGGGAATTTTTGGATTCCAAAACTGTTTGACGGTGAGCATAGTTTAGTTATTAATGAAATAAGTGAAAATAAAGTGTTATTTATACAAAAAGAAAGGTTCAGCGGCTTGTTTGTTCCATTTTTCTCTGGAACACTAAAAAATACAGAATCTGGTTTTGAAATGATGAATCATGCTCTAAAAGAGGAAGCGGAGAGTAAATATAATAAATAACAGATTAATTCGTTTTAGATATAAATTTAAAATATGTAAATTCTTTCGTTGCAGATCTATTCAATTTGTCTGTTAGTAATTTTTAAATAATTCAATTAACTATATAATCTTGTTTTAAAATTTAATATAATATTAAAGGGGTTTTTATATGTCTGTAAATCCAAACGAAGCGTATCTGGAAGCTATAACAATGACACTTGCATATTTAGAGAAAAAAGAAGATTGTGATGAGAAGTTAGTGGAAGAACTTAAAAAAGAAAGGGAAAGGATTTTAATAGAGCTGAATGTTCATCCTATTAGTTGAGGGTAAAACACTCTCTCAAGAAGCATATTCTGATTTTTTTTTATTTTGGTTTAAGTTTAGATCCTATTGAAATAATCTCCTTAAGTAAGTATATTCTTTAAATTTTTAGATCTATTCACAAAAATCAGACATTTCATTTATATCATAAAATATATTGCAGAAAAACTTACAGGATGATTTTAACTCTTTTTTACCTTCTGGAGTTAAAGAATAATTTTTATTTTCATCAATTTCAATCAGGCCTTTTTTTTTCAATTCCTTAAGTGCAGGATATATAGTGCCGGGACTTGGTTTTGTGCCTCTCCGTTTTTCCAATTCTCTGCCGATTTCGGCCCCGTTCATGCTATTTTTACCTATAATCCATAGTATAAGGTATGTTAAATAGCCTTTCATTTCACAGCATTTCATGCTGGTATATTTGGTGTTCAATTAAATAATTTTTTCTATTTATCGTATATTCGATATTGGGTAACCGATAATTATAAGTGGTAGCATGGAGTATTTTAATAACATTAGAACATTTGGAGCATAATATAATGGATCGATACGAAAAAGGATGGTTAAAATTAAAAGAAGTGGATGGAGAAGCAGGAGAAGTAGTATTAGAAAGTTTAAAAGATATTGTTCCTGATTTGGGTAAATATATTATTGAATATGGGTTTGGAGATATTTATTCTAGAGATGGCACTGATTTGAGGCAAAAAGAAATTGCAGTTGTAGCAGCCTTAACTGCAATGGGAAATGCTGCACCTCAATTAAAAGTCCATATTAATGGTGCGTTAAATGTGGGTTGTTCTGTAGATGAAATTATAGAGGTTATAATACAGATGTCAAGTTACAGCGGGTTTCCAAGCTCATTAAATGCAGTTAATGTGCTGAAGGAAGTTGTAAAGGATCGAAACATAACTTTAACTCCTGTTAAGAATGATAAAAGTGGAGATAGATTTTCTACTGGATCTGACGAATTGTTTAAGTTAAAAAGTGATCAGGTGCAGATATTAAAGGATAACCTGGATGATATTGCTCCAGATATGGTTGAATATATCGTTGCGTATGGTTATGGGGATATTTACAGCAGAAAAAATTTAGATATTAAAATGAGGCAAATTGCAACGATTGCAGCACTTACTGCTATGGGCACGGCTGAATCTCAGCTTGCTTTTCATATTGGTGCAGGATTAAATGTTGGATTAACAAAAGAAGAAATAATTGAAACCATAGTGCTTATGAATATCTATGCTGGATTTCCTGCATCATTAAATGGTATTGCTGTGGCAAAAAAAGTGTTTACAGATCTTTAAATGGTTCAATATATTGAGGTGTCTATTAACTAAGTATAATTTTTATTGTACGTGTATTGAATTTTAAGTTTCAATATACTTGTGACCTTGTTTTTAAACCATAGGAGCAATTCCATTTAACCTTCTTAAAATATATTTTTATAAAAATTTTATAATTATCGCATAACCGATAATTATAAATACTATCTATCGGATAACCAATACTACATAAAAAGAAAAGGAGGTGAAATTGTGCTAGTAGAATTTGATTTACCACACTGGTGCTGCGGCCCTAAAGGATGCCAGCTAGAAATAGAATACGGTGAAATGATTGATGCAGAATAATGAAAAAGGGAGGTAAACCATTCAGTATGCTGCTCAATTATTATCTTGTACACTACAAATCCTAAAATTCTCGAATCACAGAGTTTTTAGGGTTAAATCTTAATTTTATGGTGATGATAATATGAAAAGAAGTAGATACGCAACTCCAATTTTTATAATTGGAACTTATGATGAAGAAGGCAAGCCAAATGCCATAAATGCTATATTAAGGGAGATGTCATGTTCTGATCCTCAGCATATTTCAATTTCTATAAAAGAAACTACCAGTACGCATAAAAATATTTTATATAAAGAAGCTTTTACTGTAAATATCCCCTCTCAGATTTATATTGATAAAATAGATGATTTAAAAATAGAATGTGGAAAACATGAAGATAAATTTACCGCAAGCGGATTAACTCCTGTTAAAAGTGAACTTGTAGATGCCCCATATGTCAAGGAGTTTCCCTTAGCTTTAGAATGTAAACTTGTTAATGCAACTGAAATGGGATTATGTACCAGTTTTACAGGTGAAATTCTGGATGCGAAATGGATAGAGAGTTCATGTTGAAATTATCTTTATTTAAAAATTGATTTTAAAACCTTTAAATGAAATTTAATCACTTAATAATTATTATTTTAAAATAAAAATGTTTTATATGGGATTAAATGCAGATTAATGAATATAGTAACTAAAATTAAGGTAGTGATAAATTGAATAATGTTTTAGAAACTATTAAAAGTAGAAGAAGTATTAGAAAATACCTTCCAGAACAGATTAAGGATGAAGAACTTGATATGATACTCGAAGCGGCCATATATGCTCCAACGGGACATAACGATCAGCCATGGCACTTCACGGTTATACAGAATAAAGAACTAATTGATGAAATGAGTGCAGAATCTAAAAAGTTAATGGCAGAATCATCAGTTGACTGGATGGTTAATATGGCAAAATCCGAGCATTTACATCTTTTTTACAATGCCCCAACTGTAGTAGTGGTTTCTGGAAAAAAAGATGCAATATCTCCACTTGTTGACTGCTGTGCAGCTATTCAAAACATGTTAATTGCTGCAGAAAGCATGGGTATTGGTTCATGCTGGATCGGTCTTGTTAAATTTTTCTTTGAGGGCCCTGAAAATGTTGCAAAATTTAACCTGCCTGAAAACTATGAGCCTTATTATGCTGTCTGTCTAGGTTATAAGGGTTCTTCTAACAACAAAGCCCCTGAAAGGAATAAAGATGTCAGGAATTATATAAAATAATTCACTGTTTTTGTTTTCAACAGAAATTATATAAAATAAATTTATTTATGCCCATAAAAATCATAAATTATAACAGGATGATATGAAACTAATTTCATTTAAATTGATTAGATGATTTAAAGAAGGAATCTGGATATGGAGGAAATTCTATGATTTTTTATTTTTCAGGCACTGGAAACTCACTATATGCTGCCCAAAGACTGTATGAATCTGATGGAGGGGAACTCATTGATATGGCTGGTGCATTAAATGAAAAACGTGTTAAATATAAATTATCTGAGGGTGAAAAGGTAGGGATAGTATTTCCAGTTTATTTTTATGGACTGCCCACTATTGTAGCTGAATTTATGGACAGCCTGACAATAGAAAGTGATACCGATCCTTTTATTTATACAGTTATCACATGCGGGGGATCCATTGGGCATGCAGATAAAATGATTGCAGATAAGCTTAAACAGAAGAATCTCCAGTTAAACAGTGCTTTTTCTATTAAGATGCCCAGCAATTATGTTATAATGTATGATGTACCAGATAAGGAAAAACAGGATTTAACCCTTCAAGACGCAGAAAAACAAATAGAAAAAATAGTTGGGTTTTTGGAAGTTAATAAAAAAGGTAATTTTGTCTCCAATCGCGGTTATTTCGCCCTATTGTCGCCGATTGCATATAAATTGTATGGAACTTACCGTAAGACTAAAAAATTTTATGTCACTGATGCCTGTACCAGCTGCGGCTTATGTGAAGAGATATGTCCTTCTGGGACAATTCAGCTTTCGTCTGGAAAGCCAGAATGGGTAACTGAAAAATGCAGTCACTGCAGTGCCTGTATTAATCGTTGCCCTGCAAGAGCTATCCAATACGGCGATGCCACAAAAAAACGGGGACGTTATATAAACCCAAATGTCGAATTTAGTTAAAATCAAGGAGTAACTTAATATGGAATTTTTTGATTTAGTTAAAAACAGGAGATCTGTTCGAAAATATAAGGCCCAACCAGTGGATAAAGAAGATATTTTGAAGATACTGGAAGCTGCTAATTGGGCACCGTCAGCAATGAACTGGCAGCCGTGGGAATTTATAGTTGTATCGGGAGAGCTGCTTAAACCTATGGGTAATAGTTTCAAGGCTGTTGTAGAAAAAATGAGGTATGAATCAGAAGAAACTTTCGATGAAGAGTTTGTAAAGTTTGCAGCCCATTATGGTGGAGCTCCTGTAGTTGTAGTAGTGCTCACTAGAACAAGTGAAAAGCCTAATGTGATGAAAGCGAATCTTGAAAGTACAAGCGCTGCCATGGAAAATTTGGTACTCGCAGCTACTAATCTTGGATTGGGCACATGCTGGATGACAGGGCCTCTCCATGATGAGAATAACTTACGTCGTATCTTGGATATTTCTCCTGACAAAGAGATCGTTGCAGTAACACCTTTGGGATATCCTGATGAAGTTCCAGAGCCACACCCCCGATTAGATGCAGAGCTAAAACAAAAGGTTAGATGGTTAGGCTATTAGTTTTATTTTAAAGGGAGTATAATATGGCAGATATTATGGGTTCAATTAAAGTAAAAAATGTAGATTTCAAAAACAGGGTTGTAATGGCCCCTATGGTAATATTTGGGCTGACATCTAAAAATGGTGTAATGGGGCCAAAACTGGTGGATCATTACTTAAAAAGAGCAAATAATGGCATGGGCCTTATGATTAGCCAGGCTCTTTCTGTATCTTCTGAAAATATGGTAAGAGGAGGTGCAGGTGCCTATTCTGATTCGCATGTGGCATATTTGGGCAGGATTAAAGAAGCATGCCTCCAAAAAGGTACAAGATTTTTTGCACAGCTTGCTTATCCTGGATTTAGTTATTATGATGATAATTCAAAGGATGTAAATCAATTAACAAAAGAAGATCTTGGTAAAATACGAGATGAGTTTATCAACGGGGCAAAAGTGTGTAAAGATGCAGGGCTTGATGGAATTGAAATGCACGGGGCGCACACATTTTTCTTGAATATGATGGCATCACCACAGTCCAATAAACGTGAAGATGAATATGGTGGAAATATAAATGGACGATTGCTTCTATTGAAAGAGATTGTCGACGGTATAAAAGAGTTTGCCGGTGATGATTTTATTATATCCTACAGGATGGGATGGAATGATAATTTAAATTTAGATATAAAAACTGCCAAGGTAATTGAAGATATGGGAATAGATATGTTGCATGTTTCTTCTGGAATTCCGGGGGATAGAAAGCTTGAGATACCTGGAGATTTTAATTACAATGAAGTTGTTTATACGGGCTGCCAAGTCAAAAAGCATGTAAATATTCCAGTTATCGCTGTTAACAATATAAGAACAATGAATAGGGGAAAATATCTTCTTGAAAAGGATTGGTGCGATTTTGTAGCCTACGGCAGACCGTTTTTAGCTGATGAAAATTTTATGTCTGAATCGATAGTAGATCCAGATTATGATCCTTGTTTGAGATGTAAAAGCTGTCAGTGGTTTGAAAATGTAGATAAGTGCCCTGGGCAGATAAAAACTAAAAAAAGACGAGAGGAGGAATAATATATGAAGATCATAGCGTTTAATGGTAGTCCAAGGAAGAAGTGGAATACTGCCACACTGCTTGAAAAAGTTCTTGAAGGGGCTGAGTCTCAGGGAGCTGAAACTGAAATAGTCCATCTTTATGATTTAAATTTTAAGGGGTGTAAGAGCTGTTTTTCCTGTAAAACTAATGGCAGTAAAAGTTATGGTAAATGTGCAGTTAAAGATGACCTGACCCCTATTTTAGAAAGAATTGAAGATTTTGATGCAATAATTTTGGGTTCTCCCATTTATCTGGGAACGGTCACAGGTGAAATGAGGTTATTAATAGAACGTTTGGTATTTCCATACTTAACATACACTGAGCCTATACAGTCTCTTTTCCCAAAAAAGATTCATTCTGCATTTATTTACACAATGAACATTGCTGAAGAACAAATAGAAGAATATGGGTATACTACACTATTCAATACCAATGAAAATTATCTCAGGTTGATATTCGGCGAGGCAGAATCACTCTTCAGCTATGATACATATCAGTTCAGGGACTATTCCAAGGTACTTGCGACCCGTTTTGATGAGAAGAGAAAGGCAAAAAGGCGAAAAGAAGTGTTTCCAGAAGACTGTAAGAAAGCTTTTGAGATGGGAGCTAGATTTGCAGGGGGTAATAATGAATAATTTTTATATTTAAATGGTTAGAGGTTAAATAAATGAAAATTACATGTATTAAAGGAAGTCCCAGGGTAAAAGGAAACAGTTCACTGCTTGCAGATTACTTTTTGAAAAATTTTGAAAATTCTGAAAACGAAATAAACACATTTAACCTTAATCAACTTAATTATAGGGGGTGTCAGGGGTGCAGAAAATGCCTTACTGATGCAGAAAAATGTATTATGAATGATGACCTTCAGGAAGTCCTTGAATCTGTTAGAGAATCAGATGTTTTAGTTTTAGCGTCGGGTGTTTATTATGGGGAACTTACTTCTCAGGCTAAAGGGTTTATTGATAGAACCTACTCTTTCAACGTCCCTGATTTTATAACTAATCCTAATTCCAGCCGGTTAGAACCTGGAAAGTGTCTGGTCATGGTACTGGCTCAGGGACATCCTGATGAAAATATGTTCAAGGATATTTTCATTAGATATGCCTATTTTTTTGAAAAGAAAGGATTCAGTAAAAATTATCTGATTCGAGCATGTGGCGTGCTGAATAAAGGGGATGTTGGCCGTAAAAAAGATGTTTTAAAGCAGGCTGATGATATTGCTGGGGAAATATTGAAAAAAGAAGGTAATTAATTTTTAACGCTCATGTCCCTGATCCTGTGCATGAGTTATACTTTTATGTTAAATTGTAGTTTTAATTGATTATATGGGATTTATCTTAAAAAAATACAATTTACTTAACCAGACACACGAAAATGAAGTGATATTATTTACACAACATTCGGGCAGGAGCGTTAAATTAAATAAAATTAAGCTTCGGCTTTTAATATATCCAGTTTGGCCTTAGCTTTTTTAAATGCTTTTAAAAATGAATCATCATCCTTTGTAGGGATAATTTCTAGTCCTAATTTTCGTTGCTCATCGATCCATTCTATAGAAAATACAGGGATATCGATTTTTATAGGCTCTTCTGTTGGGTTTACAACGATGATGTTCCTATATGGAAAATCGACTTCAACGATGTATCCTCCAACACTTATGATATGGAGAGGTCTTACTACGAATTTCATATTACTGTCCTCATGATCTAATTTTTCTGGATATTAACTTAATTTTTTTACAGGAAAGATGCAGCAATAGCTACTGCCCCTAATATGGAAGTAACAGCTACAACGGGGTAAAACTGTTTGAATGTGAATACTGGGGAGAATGCACTCATTGATGCAATCAAAATTGGGAATATTATTGCTGTTGCAAGTGTTACCAGTATTCCTGGGCTGAACAGGTTTGGTGGTATTCCGATAAACATGGTTGCAAATAAGCTTGCAAGTACGAATATCAATAAACCCTTTGTGATATAAGTGTATGCCCTGTATTTTGACATGTACTCGAGCATTGGCCCTTCTATAACATCTGCTTTGGTTTTCATTATGGCAAATGGGTATTCGTTGAGTAATATCATGGAACCAATGAAATAGACGACAGCACCTATGGCACCAGCTACAGTAAAGAGTACTGGACCATTTAACTGCTGAAATGCAATTATATTGCTGAGGTATATGCTTTTAGACATTGCAACAGGCACGAAAAGCGCTATATAAAGTGGGAATGACCCGAAAGCTATAAGTCTAAATGCACGCAGGGTACTCAGTTCTTCAATAAATGAACGTGTTGCATCCACGTGTTTAGCTCCTTTTGCATGGTCTGGGAAAGGCATGTTTACTGATAATACTGATTTGGAAAGTGAACCCATAAACATGTATGTGATCTCTTCAACTTTTAGCAATCCTACAACTGCTATAATACTTGCTAATCCTCCTAAGAAGTACATTTGAGGCATTATGATTAATAATATGGCTGTTACTATAATTAAGCTGATTAAAGGAATTGCATTGTACAATCTGGGCATTGGGGAGTTTGGAGTTATGGCCTCTTTAAAGAAAAATTTGATTGGAGCCATGAGCCCCGGACTTGAGATGGGAGGGCCTACTCTCTGTTGAATTCTTGCTTGAACGAACTTTCTTTCAATACCTGGAAGCCATACACTGACTGCAAATGCTATAATTAATGTTCCAACCACTGCAATTGCCGAACTTATAATCATTGATGTATCCATTTGCCATTTCTCCTAACTTTTATTAGACTTATTTGTTGATATTAATTTTAAAAATTTGAATAAGTTTAGATGATCTTGTTCTGTTTATTTGGTTTTTTGAGTGGATGATCCACTATTTGTATTGCACGGTCAGTGCATGTAAAGCATGGATCGCACTGAACTATTGCTAATTGTGCTTCGGTTATGTGAGTTCCTATACAGGCATGTTCCATTGCATTTATATTTGTTATAGAGGGTGTCCTGATTATAGAATTTCTTACTCTTCCATCCTCTAATCTGTAAGAGTGGTAGAGTTTACCCCTTGGTGCTTCTATATAACTTCTTATTATACCTGTATCCTGCATTTCCCAGCTTCTATTTGTGATTTTTCCTTCTGGAAGGTCTTTAACAGCCTGCCTTATTATTTTTATGGCTTCAAAAATCTCAAGTGCACGCATTAAAAGGTTGGATTTAACATCCCCATCATCTTGAGTAATTACCTCAAATTCAAATGGGTCATACTGCCTCATGTCTCTCCTTAAATCTACTTCAACTCCTGTTGAACGGAGTGTTGGCCCTGTTGCAGCTAATCTAAGGGCATCTTCTTTACTAAGTGCAGCAACTCCTGTTATACGGGACATGATCATGGGGTCTCTTGTGAATCTGTCTGCAAATTCTGTCATTTTCTCTTCGATGAGATCCATGCCTTCGCTGATTTTCTGTATCCTCATTTCATTTAGATCTGAACGAGGTCTTATACCTCCAATTACAGGGACACCGTACTGGACACGGTTACCTCCGATCATTCGGAGGAGTTCCATTACAGTCTCTCTTATGTAAAATATCCTCATTGAAAACGTTTCATGACCTAAAACTTCGCATCCATGGGCTAGATAAAGTAAATGGCTGTGTAACCTTTCAAGTTCGCTCATAATAAGCCGTATATATTCTGCTCTTGGAGGAACATCAATTTCAAGCCCTTTTTCAGCTACAAGGCATGAGTTCCAGATGTGGATATGGGAACATATTCCACATATTTTTTCTGTAAGGGCATTTGCCTTTTCAACAGGCAGCCCTTCCATTATTCTTTCAATTCCCCTGTGGTTGACACCTATGGTTATCTCTGCATCTCTTACATATTCATCTTCAACAAATAATCTTACCCTGTATGGTTCTAATGCTGCAGAGTGTACTGTTCCTAGAGGAACTTCTGTTTCGATTACTTTGCTGTTAACCTGGTTATTGTTACTCATAATATATCCCTGCTAAATAAGCTTATTTTTCCCTAATTCATTAAGTATAATCCAATAATTTTATTTTGCATTTAATAGTAAAGGTAAAGCTGATACAACTCCAGATAAGACATCTTCTGGCCTTACGGCACATCCTGGGATCTTAGCATCTACTGGTATGATCTGATCAACAGGTCCGGCTATTTCTTCAGAGGGAATATCTCCATGGATGTTCTTGTAAACTCCGCCCATTGTTGCACATGCTCCTGCTGCTACAACAGCTTTAGGCTCTGGAATTGATTCATAAATTGCTTTTAAAGGTGCTTCTACATGTTTTGTAACAGGTCCTGTAACTACAAGCACGTCTGCTTCCCTGGGGTTCCATGTTAAAAATACTTTGTACTGTTCTGCGTCGTATTTTGGTGAAAGTATACAGTTTACTATTTCTATATCGCAGCCATTACATCCTCCAGTATATACAAGCATCACATGTACGGCTCTTGCTCTTGAATATGATTTTAGGCTCAAATTCATCCCTCTTAGTGATTAATTATTATTTAGAATTTTGATCTTCTCTTTTTCTTATTACTGCGTTGTCAGAGAGAAACTTGGAAATATAAGCTATTTTGTCTTCAGATATCTTAACTGGCTTTTCAAGAAGCTCTTTTATATCTGGATTCACGTCTCCAACATCATTTGGGTGTATAGTACCCGCTTCTCCGAATAATGCATAAAGCGGACAAAAATCATGACAATGATAACAATGCACACATTTTAAAGTATTCAGCTCTGGTTTTTCTTTTTTAATGATGCCTTCTATTACTTCAACAGGTTCTTCAAGGCTTACCATTTCTATCGCGCCTGTTGGGCATACATTTTTACATCCAGAACATCCAATACAGGGTACTTCAGCAACCTTATCTGTAGGAACAATTTCTCCATTTAGGATTTTATTTCGAAGTTCCATGTCAGTTACTCGATCTGATGCGAAAAGAATCCTTTTTACGTTGCTGTATACTCCCTCTAAAAATATGATGCCTAAGTTTTTCATTTTGCTACCTCGAATTCTCTTTCAAATAGTATGGCTCGTGCAGGACATACATTGCTACATGCACCACAGTATATGCACTTTGAATCATCTACTGTAACTCTCCCCATTTCATCTTCAGTAATTGCTTCTTCTGGACAGGTTTTAATACAAAGTTTACAGTTCATACATAACTTGTTTTCTACAAATACAAAACCATCTTTTATAGATTTTTTTCTCATGGTGGTTTGCGGAATTGCATCTTGAGGGCAGTGAATTGCACATTTTTCACATAGCACGCATTTTTCAAGATCTACTTCTATACTTCCCCTTTTAAGAGTAACTGCGTCTTTTGGACATATTTCAGAACATATGCCGCAGGATATACAATCTTCAGACACATCACCTTTCCATGTAATTGTTTTGAAGCCCCTTGCTTCATTTACATCACATGCCTTAACACATCTGCCGCATGAAACACAGTATCCTTTAATAGGCCGTTCTTTTTCATCGGATACTCTTAATGTCCCTACTGGACAAGCATCTATGCATTCCATAGTGTCACATTCATCACAAAGTGAAGGGTCATAACGTATTTTACCATTTATCATCTGCAGTGCTCCATGTGAACATGCTTCGGTACACAAGCCACAGTTTAAACATGAAATAATACAGCCTTCAGCTTCTTTGGAGTCAGTATTCCTTTTGATCTTAAAGTCTTCAATGGCTATTGCATTGTTTGGACATTCTTTAACACATTTAAGGCAGAGAGTACATTTTGTTTCATCAATTGTCCCGTTGGATATGGCGCCGGCTGGACATACATCTTCACATATTCTGCATTCCTGGCACACACCTTCAAGGTTATTGTTGACTATAATGGCATCTGTTGGGCAGTAGTATTCACATCTACCGCAGAATGTACACTTTTGCGTGTCTGTAATCACGTTGACTCTGCTTGCTTTTCCTTCTTCTTTTTTAACCCTTATCTGCGGCGGGTTTGTAAGATTTAAAGATTCAAGGAACTTAATTTGTCTGTCTTCTATTACGTCATACGCGTCAACACGGGCACCAATTGGGCAGGTGTCTGCACATATTCCACATCTAGAGCATATCCCTTTTACCAGATCCCCCTCAATTGATATGCTGCTTACAGGACAGGTTAACTCGCAGACTCCACATGCATTACATTTTGCCCTATCAACAACATAACCTCCATATCTATTTTTAAAAATAGCTCTGTTGGGGCATGCTTCTTCACAAGCGCCACAGGTAATACAGCTGAATGCTTTACCGTCTATTAATCTAATGGCACCTGTGGGGCATTCTTTGATACATTCTCCGATGCCTTCGCATTTTTTGGTTGATAAAAACATAATCTTTACCCTCTAACTCTTTTTTCGAATGTTTAAACGTGACTTGAATCTTTGATTATCTTGAAGTGTACTTACTACACTCAACTTCTAACTCTAAATCAATCTTTTTTAGACATTATTACTATCTTGTTTTAAAGTCTTATTATCTCCCGAAAGTTAATTTACCAATTATTATACCTGCAATACCTGATAAAATTCCTGATGCTAAAGGAAGATCCTGATAATATGGGAAAGGTCCCTGGTAGTAAGCTATTATGATCGCTACAATTACCACAATGGCGTAAACTTCTTTATCAAACTTCAATTTACTTTTTGGGACTGGTTTTATTCTCGTTCCTAATATGAATCCCAGCAGAAATCCAAGCACCAATGGGCCAAGGTAGAAAATCATTGTTCATCCTCTCCAAAAAGGTTGTCACTTTGTTCATCGCTTCTAAGAAGTTTGTCACTCTCTAAGAAAGCTACTACCACTGCGCTTAGGCCGACTAACACTTTTAAACCCACTACAAAGTTTAGGTAGGGTATAATTCCGGCATGTACTGGGTCAGGATAGTCAAACAGGTTTTGTATAAATTGCGGTACTATATTGTAAAGATCAACACCAAGATTATACATGAAGAACCCTGAGAATACCAATCCTGCAAGCCCTAAAAATATATAGCCTAAAGCGCCTGCACTTTCAAGGGATGCCATAAAGTTGTGTGAAATTTTAATGGGACTTTCTTCCAGTCCGTAGACAATGATACAGAATATTATACCTCCTGCTATCATTGCACCTCCCTGAAATCCTCCTCCAGGGGTTATATGTCCTCCAAGGATTGTATTTATGCCTATAAGAATTATTATGAGTGATATTGGAAATACAAATAATTTAAGGATTGTACTCATTTGTCTTCCTCCCCACCGAAATCAACCTTTCCTCTTCCAAATATAAGCAGTACAACAACAACTGCAGTTACAAGTATCAGTGCTTCTCCAAGTGTATCATATCCTCTCCAGTCGAATACTACGTTTGTAACCATGTTTGGAGCGATATGGGGGCCTATCCAGTTATAAATATAACTTATTCCGGGGTTCAATATCTGGTCAAACCCATATATGGCATGGAATAGTGTCACAGCGAATAATAATAATGAAATACTTGCAATAAGGTTCCTTAAACCTTCAGACATTTAAACTCCCCCAGTAGAACAATACTGAAATGATTCCCAGCGCTAAAATTGTATAGAATACCATTCCATTAAGTGAATCATTTTGTTCTTCTTTTAATTTTGGCATGACCGGCATTGCAAAAAATGCTATTACAATTACCAGAAGAACTGCAACAATCATTAAAGCATTGCTGAAGAATCTTAACATTATCACTGCAACCAAAAGGGATGATAAAAGCGTTATTTCTGCTGCTAACATTGATGAAGCTTCAATACTGGTTACAGCTTTATCTTCTCCATCCTGTCCTTGAACTTTCTTTATTCTGTTTATTATAATATCATAAATGCCCATAGAATCCCTCTATTTTATATTACCAAGCTATTTGCTAGTCCCTGCAGGAAACCAGTTGCAACCTGCGGGAAAAGACCTAATATAATACACACAATCAGGAGTACAACCAGAGAGAATATGGTTGCTTTAGGTATTTTACCCTCTTTGATTTCAAGTTCTCTTGGTTTAGGCCTCATATAAACGGCATAAAATGCCTTCATAAATGTCATAAATGTCACAATACTTAGAAGTATCATGATTATACCCAGTTCAGGTATTCCTGCACTTAAAGAGGACTGAATCAACATTAATTTACTTTGGAACGCGTTAAGAGGTGGAACACCTGCCATTGCAAGCCCTGCTAAGAATACGAGTAAGGCTGCTTTTGGTGCTTCTGCCATCATTCCTCCCAGTTTTCGGATATCACTTTCTTTTGTCTTATAGAGGATAGTACCGAATCCTATAAACAAGAAAGCGGTTATCACTGCTTCATTTACTGCCTGGAAAAGTCCTGCTGTTATACTTGCAGCAGTTCCAATTCCAAGTCCTAATCCGATGTAACCTAATTCACCAACAGCGAGATATCCAATAATCCTTTTAACGTCGGTCTGCATGAGTGCCATAGTTATGCTGAGTATCATTGCAGCTAAAGATATGGCTATTATAAACACCTTTGAAAATGCCAGGTATGAGAATATTCTGAGGATTATGACTCCCAGTGCTGCAAGTGTAAATACTGAAAATACCTGAAGCAAAGCAGCTCCATGAGGCAAAGCTTTACTGTATATATCTGATTTTATGGTGTGGAATGGCGGAAGTCCCGATGCATAAAGCCATCCAAATGTTATAAGTGCGCACGCCATAAGCAGTACTGGATTTTTAGGATCTACTAATCCATGTTGTAGGGAATAAACTATATCGGTTATGTTAACGTTACCTGTAACTCCTAGAAGGAGCGCTACTCCGAGTAATAGCAATGGGGAAGCAATACTTCCTAGAATCATGTATTTTAGGGCAGTTTCGTAACTACCTTTAATTTTAGATGCAACCACAATACCAACCTGTGCCATTGCTGCAATTTCAAAGAAGACATAAAGGTTGAATATGTCGTCTGTAAGAAGAATTGCGGTCATTGCAGCTGTTCCCATAAACATCAGGAATGCATAGACTCCAGAAGCTTTTTTTGTTTCGCTTAAAGACGTAAAGATTGCTAAAAATGCAATTAAGCCCAATATAAATATTAAAATCTGCTGAGCACTACCAAATGAATAGACTATACCCATGTGGAACATGTTTAATGCAGAATTTGTAATGAAAGCCGGTAATCCCTGTGCTAGCGTGGGGCTATTTGCTAATGTGCTGTACCCTCCTACGTAGTGAAAACCGTAGGTTGTAACTAAAGGTATAATCGGTAAAGCTAAAGCTACTACAATTGAGAGTATTTTTACAATACGGTCCTTTGTATGGAACAGGTTTAAAAGCAATGCACATGTAATTGGAATTATAACCATGAGTGGAATTAATGGGTTCATAGTTTGCCTCCCATTAACCATTTAGGCGTATTCAAAGACAGATTAATGTGATTTTGAATATCTGTGTTTTTTATTCCGGACATCTTTTTACTCTCCAAGAATCTTTGATGCGTTTATTGACCCGTACTTTTTGTATAATACTATTATTAAACCGAGCATTACGGCCAGTGTACTTGCCCCAATTACAATACTGGTGAGAACTAAAGCAAATGGGAGTGGATATGATGCATTTTGGGCAAACTGGTCAATTACCATGCCTGGCATGAAAATATACACGATCCCGCCGGCTTTGTATCCCATTGTGATAATGAATAGATTTACCCCATCTGCAATGAAGGCTAGCCCTATGACTTTTTTTATTAAATTATCAATAAATAAAGCGGCAAATATTCCTATTATTATTAATGCCCCTGATGTAAAAAACGATGCAAGCTGTGTATCTATAACCATGATAATCCCTCAAAATGCAATAAATGTAACTATTCTTCCTCCATTCTACGTGTTTTCTTAACTGCGAGTGCAATAAATACAGGTATTATAGCTGAACCTACAATTGCTTGAGTCAATGCTACATCTGGAGCCAGTAAGTATTGGAACAGGAAAGCAATTGCAATTCCTGAAATTCCAGTTAAGATGGCAGCTTTAAGGAGATCTCTTTGAATTAAAGCTATAATTGCTCCGAAGACTGCTATAATCATTAATATGTACTCAATCATTTTTTTCCTCTCCATAATAATAAGCATTAGCTATAGCATGAGATGCAAGCGGTGTAAGGAATAAGTATATAATAGCTAAAAAGGGCTGGTAAAGGGCAATTAACGCTATGATACATGCCATATCTGTGACGCCAAGCATGTGTATCCTTGCATAGAGAATTTTATCTTTATCATCTTTGTATCTAATTAGTCCAATTGCTGTAAGGACTATGAGGATTGCAGCTATTATCATTACCGCTGATCTTATCAAAGTTATTATATCATCCAAATTACCATCCCCGTATAACCTTTGAAAACGCTATGGTACCTATAGGGCCCAGAATAACCAGTGCAAGGGCTATAGTCTCACAATATAATATTCCATAAACCTGTCCTATTAAAACTAATAATGTTGCTACTGCAATACTCAAACCCAGCAGCCCTACAATACCCATGGATATGGTTTTCCTGGTTGAAATCCGTATTGTAGCAATTGCATAGATTGCAAGTGCCCCCATCAAAATGTATTCAGATATCGTTAGTATATCCATTTTAACACCTTTGTATTTACTCTAGCCATCCCTTAATATATGGTTCAAAGGGAATTACATCCTCTTTTTTTCTTGGAACAATTGTTGCAACTTTTATAATGCAGTTTTCAGTATCTACATCAATTGAAAGTGTACCTGGGGTTAAAGTTATGCTATTTGCAAGTATAACCTGAGAAATTGGCCTTTTAAGTTCAGTTTCAATTTCTATTATTTCTGGTTCGACTTTACCATTCAACGTTCTTCCTGCTACATCTAAAGTAGCTTTTATAATCTCTATAATAAGTACGATGAAATAAGCAATTGCATAAAACATTTTGAATATGATATTCATGGAGTAACCTCTTTAATATTGCAAACAATGTAATCATTTAATTTTTATGGCTTAAGGTGAAATTCGGCCATCACCTTGAAAATCAACCATTATATCATGTAATTATAATGATAAAACATGATATATAAAGCTACCTCTTTTATCTTTGGATGACTAGTGTACCCTAATTTATTACTCAAAAACAGGAACCACTTTAACTTCATGATCTTAAATCAAAATAGGGTACTGTTTGACTTAAAAACATAAATAAACGCTAAAAATACCCATAATATAAATAAAATGGTTCCATAATTTTTTTTAAATTTTTTAGATGATAATGGGCTAAATAATCGTATTCCACTGGGAGTGAAAAGATCAAGTAGTATATGACTTAAAGACCCAATTAATATGGCTAAAAACGCATAAAGCATGTTTAAGTCTGGATTTTTTGTTATAATTATTCCAACAGGCACCGCAATAAAAAAAGGCAGTAAAAATTTTTTATTTAAAGTTACAGTGCCTAAAATAACAGAAATTACAATTAGACTGATCTTCTCATCTATATTAAACCCGTGAAGTAACGCATAAATTCCAATGATGGAAAAAGCAAGTAAAAATGACAGAACCAGCACTCCGAATATGGAATGTACAAATCCTCTGTGTTTTGACAAATAGAAGATAAATGCCATTACAATTAATGAAATTCCTATTAAAAATGGCAGTTTTAAAATATAAAGCGAAAGTGTCAGTAAAACCCCTAATACAGCTAGAAGAATTAGATCATTCTTCCGTATGTGGTGGTCCATGTCTATCATGGACGCTCCAATTAATGCAAGTGAAAGATAGAAAATATCGTGAACGAATGGTATTGCTATTATTAAGGAGAAAAGGGCATGTTTTTTGTAAGACGGCATTTTAATCACTGTAATAGAAAAATAATGGATAATTGATGCTGAAATTAAATCTAAATTATATCAAAATATTTTAAATAGGATATCATCTGTAAGTAAGACCGTTCCTGGCTTTTATTGGTTACTAACCCATTTTGTGACACGACTTCACATGTCACGGCTGGGACTCCTTCCAGATTACATTCATCTTCAAGCGCTCCATTGTACAGGGCGCCGGCTTCTTTATGGCATATTATTTTTGAAGAAGTAGACTCTGTTATGTACTTTGCTATCAAATAACTTTTATAACATGGGCTTTTAGAACAAAAAACACTTTCAACTCCGGGATTGCTCCCTGGTTTGGTGGAATGAAAATCACCTACTGCACTTATTTTAAGGTCTTTAATGGCATTTAATATATTATTGGATATAAAACCTCCCTTTGAGGCAGCTCTATTCATATCCACTCCTTTAAATCTCCTTGAATTTTCCATGGTGGCATGGGGCACTGCAAAAGGTATTATGTAAACTGTTCCATTTAGATCATGGTCTGATAAATCTGTTATAACCCTGGCTGCAGCTGCCTGTGGTGGAAGTTCATTTCCATGTATACCTGCAGTTATCATTACTTTTGGAAAACCCTGGCCTATTTTTAAAAGAGGAGTTCCAGATTTTGCGGTATGAACTAAATCACCAAGGATTTCACTTCTAGGTATATGTTCCATTAAGTGAATATTTTTTTCAACTTCTCCCTTAGTTTCATTAGATATTGTAGTTATATTTTTGATAGCCATACTTCCACCAAGTTTAAATTGATAATTGTTTATAGTTATCTTATATTTTTATAGACTCATATAAATAATCAAGGTGAAATAATGAAAAAAGTTGTTCTCGCATTCAGTGGAGGTCTAGATACATCAGTGTGCATCAAGTTACTTGAAGAAAAATATGACATGGAAGTTGTAACAGCATGCGTAGATGTAGGACAGCCCGAAGATGAAATAGAAAGACCAGCGTCAGCTGCAGATAAAATAGGCGTTTCAAAACATTATACCATAGATGCAAAGGATGAATTTGCAGAAGATTTTATATTCAAAGCAATTAAAGCTAATGCATTATATGAAGGATACCCATTAAGCACTGCACTTGCAAGGCCGTTAATAGCAATGAAAATCGTAGAACTTGCTAAAAAAGAAGGTGCAGATGCAATAGCTCATGGATGCACTGGTAAAGGTAACGACCAGTTTAGATTTGAAGCTATGATAAGATCTAGATCCAATGCAGATATAATTGCTCCAATAAGAGATTTAAACCTTACACGAACTGAAGAAGTAAAATATGCAAAGGACCATGGTATCCCTCTTGCTTCTGATAAGCTTTACAGTATCGATGAAAACATATGGGGAAGATCAATAGAGGGAGATATCCTCGAAGACCCAATGGTTGAAACACCAGAAGAAGCATTCAGCTGGACAAATTCAACTGAAGATGCTCCAGATGAAGCACAGGTACTGGAAATTAAATTTGAAAATGGGGTTCCTGTAGCTTTAGATAATGAAGAGATGAATCCTCTGGACATAATTGGAAAATGCAACCAAATTGCAGGTAAGCATGGTATTGGTAGAATTGATATCATTGAGGACAGAATAATCGGCCTCAAATCAAGGGAAAATTATGAAGTACCTGGGGCAATTTTACTTATTAATGCTCACAAAGCATTAGAACAGCTCACACTTACAAGAAGCGAGCTTAAATTTGCTGCATACATTTCTGAAATGTATTCTGAGCTTGTATATGATGGCCTGTGGCACGATCCTCTAAGGGAAGACATGGATAGTGCAGTTGATAACATGCAGAGACGGGTAACTGGAACTGTAAGAGTGAAACTCCACAAAGGAAACCTGAGGATACTTGGAAGGGAATCTCCTTACAGTATTTACAGTGAAGAAGCTGTTTCATTTGAAGACAAAGGAATAGATCAGCGTGAAATGACTGGAATGGTCAAAAACTACGGTATGCAGGCTGCAACCTATAATAAAATATGTAAAAAGGACTGATGTCCTTTATTTTTATTTTTTTATTTGCATTTTGAATCTTATACTATTTTAAATAAAATTTATCATATTTAAACCTTTTTTAAATATTCATTATCCTATGGATTAATATATGGTTGTTATCTAAAAAATAAAGGCTATTTAATTGAATATTGGTTTATCGATAAAGAAAGGATCACTTATTTCTTGTTTATATACTTCTAAAGATTCTTTAGATGAATCTATGCTTAGTTTAGAAGTAGTTCCGTCGTCTTCTTCCCAATTTTCATTCCAGTAACTTACAGCTTTAATTTTTGGATATTTCCCATTTTTTATTGATTCAAGCGCTTCTTTTATCCATTGGGGTTTATCTTTCCCTTCATTAACTCCAAATTCCAAAACTGCAAGTGGTTTTGTTTTGGATATAGATTCCAGTTGGGGGTATGTGTTATCCATAATTTCGGTGAAATTTTCCCCTTCTTCACCTGCATACGTAGATCCATATGCACTTACACCAATCCAGTCTATATAGTTATCTCCAGGATAATAAGCGCTGTAATTATTCCATGATTCCGAGGGATCTGAATATGCATCGACGTGGAAGACCCATGTAACATTGTTTGCCCCTTCTTCTTTGAATATGTCTATTATATGCCTGTATGCATCACGATACTTTTCAGGTCCATCAGCCAGAGCAGGATCACCGTATTTATCTTTAGTTTTCCCTCCGTTACAAATTCCACTCCAGTAAAACCAGTTGCCGTTCATTTCACATGCAAAATCAATTATTATGGGTATGTTTGTTTTTTTTACTTCACGAGCGTATTCTCTTAACTGGTTATCGAAATCTCCGTCTATTATTTTCTGGAGACTATATTTTGGATCAGGTTTATAAACGGGATTAGAGTCGTCAATTTCATCAAGATTGGTCCTAGGCATCATTCTAAGGTAAGGAACAGCACCTTGATTATGGATAGTCTCTACAGCCGCTCTGGGGAATGTAATATTACTTTCACCCCAGTTATCTGAAAAAGCTGCCCAAACAATGGATTTATTCGTCAACTTTTCAAAGTTGCTGATTCTTTGTGAAGTTACATTGTCTTCAGAACCTCCAAAATTAGGGAAGGCACTGTGATAAACACCTTTAGATGGGGGCTGAAGTTTAACCATTTCTTGAGTTCCTTTGGATTTTTCATTAACACATCCTGATACTGAAAGAGTGAATGAAGATATGGTTATTATCAGAATAATTATTAGAACATTTTTTTTAAGGATACAAACATCTCCATTTTTTATATCATTTAAATTACTGTGCTACGGGATAAACTTATGGTTATGTATTTTGAGGATATATTAAAACGCGATTTGAGCAATAAAACAGTCTTTTAAATTATTGTTTTGTTATTAAAAAGGTTATAATGTATATTTAACACAATATGTTAATATTGGAGCTTTTATAAAATTTGTAAAATCAAAAAATTAATTATAATAAAATTCATTTTTAGTAACCATTTTTCCCCAAAAGCAAAAATAAATCCACAAAAACTTTATTAAGTTCTTTAACTAATATAAAGACGTGATAAAATGTCTATAGAACTTATAGTGCTTGGAATCATAATACTAATTGTTGCATTTGCAGCACTTGGAATTCTGTTTAAAATCGCAGGACTACTGCTTAAAATACTTGTCCATGTAATACTTGGATGGATAGTTCTGTTCCTGGTAAATATACTTCCGTTTGTCCATATCCCTATAAATATACTGACGGTTCTTATTGCAGGGTTTGGAGGAATATGGGGAGTTCTGCTTTTAATACTTGCGCAGATATTAGGATTCTTTTAACTAAATTATTCTTTTTTAATCACTAAGAGTTAATTTCAAAAAATAAAAATAATTTTTAAATATATTGCATGCATTTATCTTATAAAGCTATTACTGCGCCTATTTATCTAAAAGCGTCGTCAATGTACTTCATCATGTCAGTTGCAGTAAAATGATATTCATATTTTACTGAAGCCATGTCTCCAGCTCTTCCGTTTATGTAAGCTCCAAGACAGGCAGCTTCAAATGCATCATGCCCTTTAGCCAGTAGTCCTCCAGTGAGGCCTGCAAGGCAGTCTCCAGTTCCACCAACTGTCATTCCAGGATTTCCAGTTTTATTTAACCTTGTTTTTCCGCCATTTGAAATGATATCAAGAGCTCCCTTTAGGAGAACCACGCATTTATTTTTATTTGAAACCTTTGAGATAATTTCCATTTTATCGTTAAGTCTTTCTGGAACATCTAAACCGAAAAGAGCTTTAAATTCTGCAGAATGAGGGGTAACTATTACTTCATTTTCTATTTCATGGAGTATATCATTATATAATAATTTTAAACCATCTGCATCTATTACCATCGGTTTTTTAATTTCCCCTAATATTTCGTTTAAAGCAGCAGCTGTTTCTGCATCACGACCCATGCCGCAGCCAATTACAACGGAATCTACATTTTTGGAAAGTTCCACTATTTTATCTACATCTTCTTCAACGATGATCTCTTCAGAAAGCGTATGGACGATAAAATCGGGTGAATAGGATCTAATTGGGAGAGCTACGCTTTGAGGACATGCTACATGGACTAAATCTACTCCCGATTTGAATGCTGCATGAGCTGCAAGTGTTGGAGCACCTGAATAATCTCGACTGCCACCTATAACAAGAACTCTTCCGTTGTTACCTTTATGGGAGGTCATGCCCCTTTTTTTGAGCCTTAATAGGTCTCCTTTACCTAAAAATATTTCAGCTTCTTTTGGAATGCCTATATCATACAGGATAACATTTCCAACATATCTAACGGCAGCTTTTTTAAGCCCTGTTTTTATTTCATGAAATGTAAGTGTGAAATCAGCTTCTACAGCTTTATCTTGTACATTTCCTGTCAATGGATCTAATCCACTTGGTACATCAACTGCAATTTTGATACCTTCAGATTTGTTTATTATATCAACTGCACTTGAAACTGGCTCTCTAAGCTTGCCTTTAACTCCAGTTCCAAGCAGTGCATCAACTATAACTGGGGCGGTGACTTTTTTAAGTGTGGATGAATCTTCAATTCTTTTTACTTTAAGAGAATTTAGGTCTGAATTTATATTCTGGATTGCAGTCCAGTTTTGAAGAGTTTCAGGGGATTTAATTCTGTCAGAGTGACCTATAAAAAATAATTCTACATTATAACCGTTATTTAGTAAATGCCGTGCAGTAACAAATCCGTCACCACCATTACCTCCAGTACCTGCAAATATCACAATTTTACATGGATCTAAAATATCAATTATGTGATCAGCTACGGATTTACCTGCATTTTCCATAAGCGCGGGCTTAGAAATGCCTAATTCTTCTGCGTTACTATCAACAGCCATCATATCCTTTGGAGTCATATTATCACGACTTATTTATCTATTAAAAGTTTAATCAAATATCACTAGTTATATAATCTATAAAACAAATTATTTAATTATAACCTTAATTTGCTTTGATAGATTAATATTTAGCTGCATGGTGATTTAGTGGCCCGAATAAATCTGCTCCCAATTATAGAATCAGAAAATATGCCTATTATTTCGTATTCTATATTGATTTATGCTTTAGTTGCATTGATGGCGCTGTTTATTTATGGTATAATTGGATCTATGTATATAATGCATTTAGATATAATTAATTCATTATATTATACTGTTATAACGATAGCAACTGTTGGTTATGGGGATATTATCCCAATTACTCCTGTTCAAAAACTTTTTACAATAACGCTGGTTTTAGGAGGAGTTGGTTTAGTTGCTTATGTATTTACTTTAGCATTAACGGTGATTTCAATGGCTGTAGAAGAAGTTACTTCTGGTTCCAGGCAAAGAAGGAGGATAGCCGCTGCTAAAAATCATTTTATACTTTGTGGATATGGTAGAGTTGGCAGTGCAGTCTTTAAACAGCTTCAAAGAAGGAACCAGGAAGCAATAATAATTGAGAGAAATAGGAATATTATAGAAAAAGAATTATGGGAAGAACCAGAGGTTCTTGCAATTCCTGGAGATGCAACAGATGAGGATATCCTTAAATCTGCAGGGATAAAAAAAGCAAGAGGCATTATAATAGCCACAGGTGAAGATGTTGATAATCTATTCATAACTCTAACTGCAAGGGAACTGCATCCAGAGATATGGATAGTTGCAAGGGCAAGTAAAAGCGAAAATATCAAAAGACTTTACAGATCTGGAGCAGATAAAGTTATATCGCCTGAAACAAGCGGTGGGGAAGATATTTATTTCGCTGCTATCCAGCCGACCCTCATGAAAATTACCATGATGCATGGTGTTTCAAATATCAAAAAAGAAGCCGAAATAATACTGAGATATGGGGCTACCCTGGAAAATATAGAATATCATTTACCTGAGTTTAAGGAACCCCTTGCAAGGAAAATTGAGATTTCTAAAATGGACGAATTAAACAAGTTTATGGATAGTTTAGAGCGTGATCCCTCAAGAAAAAACTCACTGCAAAGGGTATATGAATCGGTAAGTGGAATTCATTCGCATTGGATTTCAGGGCAGGACAGGGAAAGTCTGGATAGGATTGTAGAAGAACTTAAAAAAGAAGGTTTACTTTTAGGAGTTAATTTAAACGACGATGAGATAAAAGAAGCTGCAAGAAAACATGGAAGAATTGTGGAAGTCATCGTAAAACCTGAGATTAAAATTACAGAATCTCATGCTGTTGGTGATATACGCAAAGAAGCTGAAATAATCTTAAAACATGGCTGTACAATGGAAGATATCGAATATTATTTGCCAGGATTCCATGAATCACTCCATAGAAACATAGGATTATCTCGAATTGAAGACATGGATAACTTTTTAAAAAGTCTAGATGAAGATTCAAAAAAGATGGAATCTTTAGAAAGGTTATATTCTCTTTCAGGTGGGGGAATTCATTCCCATAGAATTACAGGGCCTGATACTAAGAGCCTGGCAAATGTTGAAAATGAGTTGAAAGCTAAAGGGTTCTTTTTAGGCGTTAATTTATCTAAAGAAGAAATAGAAACTAAAATTCAGGAATTTGGTAGGGTTGTAGAACTGCTTCTTCGACATGAAGTAACTAATCTCGATGATAAAAAGATAATAGTAGGGCTTAAAGGCAGAATTTTAGATTCAAAGCATTATCTTCCTGGAGTTAGGCAAATCGTAACCAGAAACCTGTACGTTAGTTCAGAAGAAGATGTTAAAAACTGTGAAGATGAACTTAAAAGGCCAGACGCAAGAAGGTCTGTTGAGTCATTATACAAAATATCAAGACAGATACATTCTCATACAGTGGCTGCACCAGACGTCAAGACCATTAAGAAAATTGAAAAAGCGCTTGATAATAAAGGCATACTTTTAGGGGTCAATTTACCTGAAGAGAAAATATGGGAAGTTGTTGAAAGTCAACCTGATGATAATGAATAAAATCAGTAGGTGAAAATATGAAGGCAGAATTGCTGAGCAAAAAATGTCCTAAGTGTGGTTGTAAGGATAAACATATTTTGAAGGATTCAGGAACCGTAGGAATTATTGGCGGGCCTCAACATAAATCATCAACAGGATATAAATCCAAAGAAGGTAAATATAGATGTTCTTCATGCGGCTACATATTTAAGGAAGAAAATTAGCGTATTTACTATTTTTATTTATTTTATGAATATGGCGTTGCATCTGCACAGGGGGTGTAATGGGGGAAGCATTTTAACTTCATTTATATTGAATATCTTTTTATCATATGCTTTACGGCATTTTTCGCATGTATTGAGAGATTTAGATATTTTGAAGTATTTATATCCTTTTTCTTTATGAATACGCCAGTTTCCAAGATTTTTTATTCTACTTATCTCGTTCTTACTTATATTTTCAGCATCCTCAGAATTTAGCGATGTTTTCGATTTGATTTCATTGGTAGCATCTATAACTCCTTTACCCTCGTTAACAACCTTTGCAAGTATTTTGATAATCTGTAATTTTGTATGGTCATCTATTGGGCCTATATATTCAAAATCATACAATTCTGGAATTAATGCAATTTCTTTAAATATGGATCTTTGTTCTTCTACAGAAAAACCCTTTTTAGAAGGCCTTTTACTTTTTAATAGTTTAGTTAATCCGTCTGTGTGGTCAACGCTAATACTTAATTTGTTATTTCCTTTTGAATCAGTATTTTTTTCATCAGGTTCAGAATTTTTAAACGTTTCAACGATGGTTTTTACTCTTTCAGTGTTATAAGGTATATTCAACGAATCAACCTGTATTAGATCGCCTCCACACTCACATTCTTTAAAATCATCTAGTGATTCCCATTCCTGAAGCTTGTAATATCCGTTACATTTAGTACATACGATATAAGGCAATGTAATCCCTTCTATATGCTTATTTAAATTGGCTTAAATATTTCTGGACTCTCAAATGTTTAACAGTCAAATATTATTGATAAGGATCTACCTATTAAACTTACCTAGTCCAGTGTCATGTTAAATCATTCCCAGTTCTAGCTGCTTATATGATTACTATTAATTATTTTTTAAAAATTTTGGAATTTTTAGTATATCTCTGTTACTATCTAAATCCATTAAAGAAAGTATTTTTGATTATTAAAGATGAAAATTGAAAGTTAATCTGGATTATACTATAAAAAAATATTGTCAAAAAAAAGAAAGATGGTCCTCAAATAGATTTTTGAGAATCACATTTAGAAAATTTCGTGAAGCTTGATGTTGCATGTACCGAGGTTTCCACCGAAGTTTCCAGCGCTTATTTTTAAGATACCTGGGACTTTGGTCGCTGCTTCGATTCCAACTTTCATTGCTTCTTTAACAGCTTCTTCGCTTACACCATCAATAACGATTTCGTATACTCCATTTACGTCAGCTGGGATGTCGCTGTCTTCAACTTCATCTTTTAATGTTACACACATTTTTTCGTTGGTGGAAGCACCTAAGAATTTGTATTTGTTTGATCCGACTTTAGAACCTGAAGCTACTACTCCACCTGGGAATGGAGTTATTGCACCTTCAACTGCTCCAATTGCATCTACTGCTGCTTCTGCTGCTATTAATGCTGATGATTGGCTGTCTCCCATTATGAAGAAGTTTCCTCCAGCTATTCCTGATTTAATTCCGAATTCACCTTCAACTAAGAAGTCTCCAGACATAATTGGAACTGAGTAGACAGTTCTTCCATCTATGTTTAATTCTTTTTCGAAACCGTCTCCGAAGAATTTCAGTTTGAATCCTACGTTTAGTTTCTCGTCAGCATCATCAAGAGCATCGAATGCTGCAGTTGTTGCAGCGGTTAGTAAACACATTCCCACACGTTCTAATAACTCATGGTCAAGTTTTTTCTTGCTCATGTTACAGATCATGATCATGTAACCTGGCCTTCCGTCAGGGGTTTCTTCTGGCGGGACGTAGCAGTCTATTCCTGCCTCTGCAGGACAACCGATAACTGATGTTCCGTAACCGGTTGCTTCTGTCGCTGCTATTTTAGCCAGCTTTTTGGTAGCTGCAGTTACAAGTATGCGTGAAACCTGTATTCCAAATGCTTCAGCAAAAGTATCTTCTATTTCTACTCCGTTTATTTCCATGATAATCACCGTCTGATAGTCAGTTAAAAAGAAGTTATATATTTTTCTGTTTAACTTTTTAGGAAAAAGTCCTCAAACACTGTCAAAATTTAGAAAAATTTTGACGTTTACGAAATTGAAAGTTTCGTAACAGCAAAAAATGAAATTTTTTGCATTCATCGAAAATCACAGATTTTCGAATGCTTCGTGTTGGGGATGCTGAAAAAATCGTTGATTTTTTCGAGTGCCGTCGAAAAATTAAGATTTTTTGGGGCATGCAAAACTTCGTTTTGCAAGGTTAAGCAAAACGTACCTGTGAAATAGTATGTTTTCATGTTTGATTTTTTGATAAATTTAAAAGAGATTTGATGATGACAATTATCTATTGGATTAAATGGCAGATTATTGTTTTATTTAATTAAAAATGGCATAATTTTTCACTTGAACCGTTAATTAAAAGAAATTTTATGAATACTGTAAAGGTTTTTATCTGCCTTAAAAAACAATCTTAAATAGGGTTCCTGTATCTCTATAAATATTTATACTACCTGACAGCTGTTTTACAAGGGTAGTTACCAGCTGCAATCCTAATGTTTTTGTATTGTTAAAATCAATATTTTCAGGAAATCCAATTCCATCATCGGCAACTTTAAGCACGTATTTTTCATCTTGAGGATGGAATTTAATGGATACCTTTCCTTTTTGTCCCTGTACGAAAGCATGTTTTAAAGAATTACTAACCAATTCATTTATAATTAAACCACAGGGAACAGCAATGTCTATATTTAGAAGAACATCTTCTACATTAATTTCGGGCTTTATAAAGTTTTTATCAATTCCGTATGAATTAAAAAGTCCAGATAATAATCTCTGGATATAATCTGCAAAATCAATTTTTGAAAGGTCACGAGATCGATAAAGCTCCTCGTGGACCATTGCCATGGATCTAACTCGATTTCGGCTTTCATTGAGAATATTTACTGTTTTTTCATCATTTAAATATTTAGATTGAAGATTTAAAAGAGAACTTATTATCTGCATGTTGTTTTTAACTCTATGATGAATTTCCCGTAAAAGCACTTCTTTCTCCTCTAAAGAAGATTTAAGTTGAGTCTCTACTTTTTTAAGTTCTTTAATATCGCGGGTGATATACACTGCCCCTGAAAATTCATCTTTACTATTAGAAAGGGGATTTCCAACGGTTTCTACCCAAATATAATGTCCATCAGCGTGTTTAAGCCTGTGCTGTATTCTGTTTGGTTTTAAAGTTTGGATAACTAATTGAATTGTATCTATAAGTATTTCAAAATCATCGGGATGGGCCATGCCGATAAATTCATAATCCCTTTTACCAATGATATCTTCTGCTTCATATCCAAGTAGATCTTTAATAGAAGGACTTACATATTCAAAAATTCCTTCACTGTTAACCTGGAACATTAAATCCAGCATATTATCTGTAATTAAGCTTAAATGTTCTTCTCTGTCTTTAATAGAATTCTCAATTTTTTTACGTTCGCTGATATCTTCACATATAAACAATCTTCCAAAATAGTGGTCTTCTTTATCTCTAATTTGTTTAGAGAACCGTCTTATAATTCTGCCATCTGTAAGTGAAATTTCATCTTCCAGGGTTGATCTGTTCTCTTCGTGGTGAAGTGGCGCGCATGTTTCCATAAAGTATTCTTTATCTTCTGCCAAAGGCAATATTTTTAATATGACCTATTTATTTTTAAGTTTACCTTCTTTTATTCCTTTTTCAAGCCCTTTTAAACCCCATAATTTACAAAAATTATGATTAAGGTATAAAACAGAATCAGTTTTGTTATCTATAACATAAAAAGCCAGAGGGGAATTTTCTGCCACAGATCGAATTAGATTAATGTTCCATCTTAAGTTTTTCTCGGTCTTCTTAAGTTCTGTAATATCCCTGACAGTGCTGAGAATAAGTTTCTCAGATTTCACTTCAATGAGTTTTGAATGTATTTCTACAGGTATAATCGATTTATCTTTCTTAAAATGAGTGGATTGGAATCTTAGTTCTTGTTTCACAAGCTCTTCTGATTGAAGATTTAATTTAGAAAATTCAGGAAAATTTAAATCGTAAAGATTTGTTTTCATTAATTCATCTTTAGTATAACCCATGAACTTGCAAGCTGTTTCATTTAGGTAAATGCAGTTTCCTTTAATATCGTGCAGGAAAATAGGATCAACATGCATGTCTAAAATACTGGTTTTTAGCAATAGTTCTTCTTTTAAATTACTATGTCCTTCTATCTTTCCAGTAGTGGAATGTATTTTAAATTTACCCTGCTGTTTTTTAAACAGATCTTCATCATTCATGCACGATCCTCTAATTTAAGATGTTTATTTAGAGTATATCATATAATAATATTTAAAATATTATCAATTTCATATTTAAAATTTATAAATAGAAAAAATATTGTACATTGAGCTTATTTTTACTAAAAAGTAGAGTTGGGCATATATCCGGGTTATTTTAGGTATTCTGATTTTTGTCAACTGTTTTTACTAAAAATTTTGTCTACAACGCCTGTTCCAAAATAAGGAAGTATCGCAGTACCTATGATTGTGGTCATCCAGAATGAAATCAGCCTTTCAACTATGGTTGCTGCAGCACTTATGGATGGTGGAACACCTGCAGCAGAAAATAAAATTATCATCACACCATCAACTGCACCCAGGCCTCCTGGAAGAAGGGGTATCATTCCAAGCAGGGTAGAAATTATAAAAACTTCTGCTATTAATAGGAGTGATACTTCCGCGTTGAATGCGGAAAATACAATGTAAACTCTTAATATTTCAAAAATCCAGATTATAAAGGAAAGTGGGAGTCCATACATCAAAACATTTCTATCTTTTATCATGGTCCGCATGCTGTTTTGGAAACCATGAATAACAGTTAATGCTTTTTCTTCAAGTGTACTGTGTTCCTTTCTAGAAAATCGTTTTATTACCTTTACAAGCCATAATGTGGCTTTTTTACCGAATTCTTTATTTATGGACATGTATAATGCCACTATAAATAGAATAAGCAGGGCTATAACTGCAATTGTAAGGCCTATTACTACTAGTTCTGATAAAGTCATGAATAAAACTAGAGAAATTATGGTTATGACGGCTAAAACCATGAAAGGAAATGTATCAAGTCCTCTATCTGCTATCACTGTTGCAAAAGACTTTTCGAAGGTGGTTTTTGAGTATTTACTTAATATATATCCTCTTACTGGTTCTCCTCCCCCTCTTCCGCTTGGAGTTAGGTTATTAATTGCCATACCTACCATTAACATGGGAAGGAGATGAATTTTTTTAATGTTAATGTCTACAGAATTCACATTTATTGCCCATCGTTGGGTCCATAAACCATAAATTGCAAACTGTATAAGTACTGCAAGAAGCAGATACCATGGATTTGCTAATTCAACTGCACTTACAATTTTGCTTGGCCCTATAATCAGAACCATAGCTACGAGAATCCCAAATCCTACGAGTGATAAGATCAAAGTGCTATGTTTCATATTTTCTGCCCTTATTTGAGTTATACATATATAAAATTTTAATATTGGTTGTGATATTTAACATTACTAATTTTGTCTCATATTCAATTATTAAACAGTTAATTTAAGATTTTTGATAATGTATACAACATAGTATATAACTTTCTCTCATGTCTTATAATCGTGTGCACGAATTATATTTTATGTTAAATTGTAATTATGGAATTAATCTTTAAAACATGTAAACTTACTTCAGGATACAAAATTTACAGTATCCTATTACTTTAGGGGCGATAAAATAGTTACGATCTGTTAATTAATTATTATAAAACAATAGGTTCATAGCTTAAATCTTCAGGATCAAGCAGTATAACCGTTTTTTTACCAGACAGGTATCCGCATATTTCTCCAGGGTTAATCATCATGCATTTTCCCGGTTTAACTTCTAGTTTATGTGTATGTCCCCGTATAACAATATCATAATTCCCGCTTTTAACGAGAGCTGTCACAATATCCTCAGTTGTGCCGTGAATAACTGCAATTTTTTTTCCATACAATTCAAGTTCTTGAAAATCATTGTGGTAGCAAATACCTTAAAAAAATGCCGTAAACCATCTCGTTCGCCGTCATTATTCCCAAAAACGGCTTTAAATTCTGCATTGAGATTTTTAATTTCGTTAGCAGCAAATGGTGAAATCATATCTCCAGCATGTATTACTAATTCTACTTTTGCTTCATTGAAAAATTTGACGGCTTCCCTTATTGCAGGTAAATTATCATGTGAGTCTGACATTATACCAATCATATTTTTATTTATGTAAATAATCTGTATAAAATTGATCATTTATCTTAGATAAAATCAATCTTTTTGAAATTATTAATAACAATATTTATATATCTCTAAAATAAAGAATATTTTAAGCTAGTTTTCTAGCTTATTAGGATGTGATGAATTGTTTAGAAATAATTACGGAAGAGATAATTTCTCAGATAAAGGACCTTCAGCTCCTATTAATGTAGGAGATGAATACGATGTTAAAATTGAAGATGTTGGAAGAGATGGCGACGGAATCGCAAGAATAGAAGGATTTGTTGTCTTTGTATCAGGAGCAAAACTGGGCGATGAAGTTAAAATCAAAATTAACTCAACAAGAAGAAACTTCGGTTTTGCTGATATAGTTGAAGATGTTGAATAAACTTAAATTAAATTTAATTTAATTAATAAGTCTTGAAAATAATGATTTTCACGACACTTCACTCTTTTTTTAATAATTAAACTTATTTTTTTTGTATTTGATTGTTACTTGATAGTTAATTCATATACTGAACTTAAATTTTAAAGCGTTACTCATTTCTATTAGTATATTGACTTAAAGTAAAAATTATAATCTTCTCATATAATCAAAAATTATTTTAGTATTTTAATCATACTTTAATCTTTATATTTAATAGATAGTTATTACATAACTGATGTTAACGTGACTAAGATGTGATAGGAGGTTGTAACAAAATGGCTGATCTCGTAACGCTTTTTATTGTGGGAATTATAATTTTGATTATTTTAGGTCTTTCAATACGTGTAGTAAATCAATATGAAAGAGGGGTGCATTTTAGGTTTGGTAGAGTAATAGGGGTTAAAGATCCTGGGTTGCGCCTGATTATTCCTGTAGTGGATAGGTTGGATAAAGTATCCCTTAGGATTGTCACTATGCCTATTCCTTCCCAAAGAATAATAACTCAGGACAATGTATCAATTGATGTGGCTGCAGTTGCATATTTTAAGGTTGTTAACGCGTATGATGCAGTTGTTGCAATTGAAAATTACAACAGAGCAGTTAACCAGATTGCTCAGACCACTATGAGAAATGTAATTGGACAATTCCTGTTGGATGATGTTTTATCTTCAACTTCAAAGATAAACGAAAGAATTAAGGAGATAATTGATAAACACAGCGAACCATGGGGTGTACAGGTCACTGCTGTAGAAATTAAAGATATCAACTTACCTGAAACAATGAGGAGATCCATGGCAAGACAAGCTGAAGCAGAAAGAGAAAAAAGAGCTAAAATTATTTCTGCTGAAGGTGAATTCCTTTCAGCCCAAAAACTTGGTGATGCTGCAGATATAATAACTGCACACCCAATAGCGCTTCAATTACGTAACTTACAGGTGCTGCTTGAGATAGCAAGTGAGAAGAATTCTACCATAGTGTTCCCTGCAAGCTTCATGTCAACAGTTAGGGACTTAAAGGACTTCATGGAATCAGAAGTGAAGGCTGAGTAAAAGACATAATCATTTCTTTTATTTTTATATATTTGAAAAAAATTTTGTTTTTTTCCATGCAATAACGTGTATTTAGTTTAAGAAACCTTAGTTTATTCCATTTGTAATTTAGACGTTTTTAAGTCGCTTTAATTACAGGTGACATGATAGTTAAAAATTTATTATTAGATATACATTTTTATAGTATGATGAGAAATATTTGAAAGTCTAACGATTCAAATAAATTAATGAATTAACTAATAAAAATTATTTTATTATTCTTAAAATACCCATAATAGAGGCGTAAAGATGTATATAGTGATAATGGGTGCAGGAAGAGTTGGATTAAATCTTGCATCTAACTTAGTTAGTCGAGGGCATGACGTGACCCTTATTGAAAGTGATGACAGCTTATGCGGCAATGCAGCGGCTGAATTGGATGCATTAGTTATTTGTGGTAATGGCACTGATACAAAAACGCTTGAAGAGGCAAATGTAAGTGAGGCAGATGTTTATGTTGCAGCTACTGGAAATGACGAGGCAAATCTTCTTTCTTGTATACTTGTAAAACAATATAATATTCCTAAAATTATCGCAAGGTTAAGTAACCCTGATCATGAAGAAGCATTTAAAAAAGTAGGAATAGACGATGTTATAAGTCCAGAGCTTACAGCAGCAGGCTACCTCGAAAAATTAATAACACGGCCAAAGGTAGCTGACTTAATAGTTATTGGAAAGGGGGATGCTGAAATACTGGACCTTACAGTAAAAAATACTAAGGTTATAGGGAAGAAAATTAGCGAAATTAACCCTACGGATGATTATATAATTGTGGCCCTGTATAAAAATGGTGAAATAACCATTCCTAAGGCAGATATGGTTTTAAATGAAGGGGATAAAGTATCAATTCTTGTTAAAAACCCTGCTGTAAAGGATGTTGTGAAGACATTTACAAAATAAATGTATAAATTTCTTTTTTAAAATAGTTTTAAACTAAATTAATTATTTTTTTAGGTTTATTTTCAGTTATTATCAAATGATTCTTTCAGATCGTTTAAGATAGTATTCAAATAACTTTTTGGTCCATTCAATAGCTTCTTTACTCTCACTATGGAGATCAATATTGAAGTCATACATTCCATTTTTATTAAATAACCCAAATGAAATACAGTTTTCTGTAACAGTAAAAGCTTCCCTAACTTCTTCGCGTATAACATATAATTCAAAGTTATTTGGCACTCTAGTTAATATTTCTGGATTTGATTTGTTTAATACGTCAAGTATGTCCTCAGTTACTATAAGTTGAACATGTGCTCCGTTTAAAACTGCTGATTCAATTGTTTTAGGTAAATATGGATGAAATATTGGAGAAACACCTTTTATAATTTTAGAACTTATTAATAATTGGGTAAAATAATCGAGTACCTTAGTAAGATGGGTAGCTTCAGCTTCTACAATGGTTGAATTATTTAAATCTCCAATTTTTAAAAGTAAATCTTCAGGAATTCCTTCAATTTTATGATCTGACCATAATTTTTCCTGACTTTTGACAGTTTCAACTGTTTTAATTAAATTTACTAATTTAAGGGCAAATATTTTCCCAGTTTGTGATAGATTATAATTTTCTCCATCTTTAAAGATAAAATCGCGTTTTTCAAGCTTATTTGTACCATGGATGATGGTAGATGATTCTAAGTTAAGTTCCTGTTTTAGATCACTCAAATTTTTAGGACTTTCGTTTAGACTCAACAGTATGCTGGTACGAACATTAGAACTTGTTAAAAACTTCAAAAGGTCTGCTGCATTATCGTACTGTTCATAAATACCTTTTGAACTCATATTTTCTACGCCCTTATTGATATAAGTTGTTAGTCCTACCATTACGTAATATTTGAACTTTTAATAGTAATATATTTGTTTTTGTAATTAATTTTATATTAATCAATATAATATGCACATTGATAGAATAAATACTATATTATTTTTATTTCTTGAGCATTATTTTATCTAATAAGTATACGTATCCTATTTAATAAATTAAATTTAAAAATAAATTAAATTTGAATGTTATTAGTGAATTTATATACAAATAACTTTAAAAAATTAAGATTTAAATTAAAAAAATCAATAAACTCCTTTAATCATTCTATTAGATAAATTTATATGCTCTGAACCGTTATCAACTGAGGGGCCGTGCCCTGGAAGTAAATATTCAACATCGAGTTTAGAAAGCTTCTCTAAGGATTCCCTCAGCATAGTTATATCTCCACCAATATCGTACCTTCCAAATCCTCCACCCGCAAAAACTGTATCTCCAGATATCAGTGTTTTACCATTGTAAAGGCAGATGCCTCCTATTGTATGTCCTGGAGTGTGAATTACCTCAAAATCACGTATCTTATCTCCTTCTGTTAATTTAAAATCGATTTTTTGAGGTTTTAAACTTCTTCCAAACATCTGGGCAACAGTTGCAATAGGATCTCCATTTTCAAGTGCGGGGGCATCTTTTTCATGTATTGCAAGTTTAGAATTAAAATATCTGTTTCCACCTACGTGATCGTAGTGGCAATGGGTATTTACAATCAGTGATATGTCTGAAATATTTAAATTTGCTTTTTTCAGCGATTCACGCAAATATTCAATATTTTCGCCGGTTCCAGTATCAACTATAACATCATCAAAGACGTAAATATTAGAATCAGAACCAAACCCTTCAATCATGAGAATATCATTTATTTTCTTCAAATTCAATCACCTTTTGATGATCTTTAAAAATAGTAAAATTAGTGGGGTCACCGGGATTTGAACCCAGATCCTAGGATTTCTCTTGTCTCAGTACTCCAATTGATCATCATTGGGTACTAAACCTCAGAGCGCGCATTTCTTCAAAGACAACTGGAGTCCCAGATGATAGCCTGGTTACACTATGACCCCTAAATAATCATTAATTTTAATTGTTTAAAATTGAAAGCCAAGGGAGAGATTTGAACTCCCGTGTAATGGATCTGCAGTCCACCGCTTCGCCTCTAAGCTACCTTGGCATATCATAGCTCATTAGTTAAATTATGCTGTATTAGTATTTAAACCTTACGGAATGTGGGCTTATAAATTTAACAGAATAACTCAGTCAAATAAGATAAATAAATCATACTTAACTTCTTTTGAAGTTTTTTAGAAACATAATTACAATTAATTATAGATGTATTATAAATTATCTATAATAATACTTTCGTGTTGGCCCTGAAAAATATGAAAGTTGCTACTGTTCTTTATGAAGTTGTAGATAAGGGAATTGTTTAAACTTTTGGCACATAGAAAAGCTGCAGTTTTTTTAAAAATCATTTATGGATGAATGAAGAATAATTTAGGAGTTTAGGCTTTCTTGGGGTTATATTATTTAAAAAAATAAGGATATGTTTATATTTAAATTCTATTCACCAGAAGAATCAATATGTGGAGACATTGGTTAATATCTCACAGGAGGCGGCTGTATTGATTCTCATTTTCAAAAAAGTATATCCCACCCTCTCCAAATAGAATCTAAATAATAAACATGCAGGTTTTTAGAGTTTATTCATAATTAAAGTCTAAATTTACCTGATAATTGCTCTCATTTGATTTCTACTTTGAAGCTTTCCGCCCTGTCTACTTTTGGGGCTTCAACGGTTAAAACATCGTCTTGGAAGGTAGCTTTAGCTTCGTTAGGTATCACTTTTTGAGGGAATTGCACTTCTCGTTTGAAAACACCAGTTGTATTATCGTTTATAGTAATGCTTCCATTTTCGATTTCCTGCGTTATATCAAAGCATGCTTCAACTTTAAGATTTGAATCTGTAATTTTAAGTTTAATATCCTCTTTTTTAACGCCAGGCATGTCTAAATGCACGATTATATTTTCATCTGTTTCTGTAATATCTTTTTCCGGCGCAGATTTGTAGTCTGTAACTGATTTTCCGAAATTGTATTTAATATTATCAGCTGTTCTTGTTGTGGTTTTCAATATTTGTTTAACTAAACTTCTTTTAGTTAGAATGGTATTTTCGCTGTGTCTGTGACTTTTATCTGCTGAAATTGAATTAACAACATTAAAGAATTCTGAAGCTGTTTTTTTCATACCTTTATGTGATTTTTTAGCCATATGTTCTGAAAATTCGGCCATATCTTTTGAAATTGACATTTTTATTATCTCCCAGTATACTTATTAATTTAATTTTAATTTTTAATACTCATTTTTTGATAAATTATGAAACATATTTTGAGTCCTAAGGTTCATGACGTCGCTAAAATAAAGAACCTGCAGAAATTAAAGTTTCATTTTTCATTTGATTTCCAGGGTAAAACTTTCTGTTTTCTCCAATTTTGGAACTTCAACTGTTAAAATGCCATTTTCAAAGGTAGCTTCAGCTTCTTCCGGAACTACTTTCTTAGGGAATCTAACAGATCGCCTCATAACACCTGATTTTCTATCATGAAATGTTATGTAACTTCCTTGTTCGATTTCCTGTGTTATATCAAAATTAGCTACAATTTTAAGGTTGGTTTCGGTAAGTTTTAGTTCAATATCTTCTTTTTTGATGCCGGGTAAGTCCACATGTACTATTACGTCTTCATCTGTTTCAATAATATCCTTTCCAGGTACAAATGTGTAGTCAACCACTGATTTTTCGATATCGTACTTAATACTGTCGATTGTTCGTGCTGTATCTTCCAGCATCCTTTCAACTAAACCTTTCCTATCTAAAATAGTTTTTTTATTTCTATATCTTTTGTTCATATTTTCAGCCTCATTATTTGAGTCGCTTTCATTATATTTCAAAAACAATATATAAACTTTTCCATAAATTATTAAATTTAAAAGCTTATTAGTTGACTGAATATTATAAATATAGATTAATAATTATCATCTGTTGAAAATAGGGTTATAAAATTAATATTAAAGGAACAGAACAACATATAATTGGGTGATGTTAAAATTGGAAGGAGTATAACTAATTAAACAACTAAATTTTTAAAATTTTCAGTTAATATTACATTTTAAAAGAATTATTAAGTTCTTCTTGATTTGTTCTGTTTTTAAATAAGAGTTTATACATAATTAATATTTAGAGATAATGAATGAGGTGATAAAACATGGTACTTGTTCTAGATCCAGTAATAATCGTAAACTTGATTTTTTGTATTATAATAGTGGCCCTTGGTATTGTAGGATATGAAAAAGTTAAAAGTACAGTCCCTCTTTACATAGCTGCAGCATTTGGCCTTTTTGGAATTTCACATTTTGCAACTATTTTGGGTTATGCGAGTTCATTAACAGTCTTAGTGATAATAAGGAGCCTTGCATATATTGTAATTATATACGCGCTGTATAAAATGGCTTTCAGCAGATAAAGCTGTAATTAAAAATTGAAGATTTCGTTAATGGGCTATTGATGTAATTTTAGATATAACTTAAAGTAAAGTCCAATTAATCTATGATTATATCTTCAATTTTAAGCTTTTTTTTTGGTGCAGGATCTTCATCAGGGTAACCTACAGGCAGTAAAGCTACAGGGTAAATATTTTCATCCTATCTGAAGATGTCTCTGATTTTATCTTCTTCTAATGCTCTAATCCAGCAAGTTCCAAGATTAAAATCAAGGGCTCGTAAGACAATGTGTTCAATAGCTATTGCCACGTTAGCTGCTATTTTTGGACTAATCTCAGATATGCTCATTTTTTTCATTTCATCTACATTTCTGCAAATTATATTCACGATATTGTCTTCAACAGCACCTATTTTACCTAAATCCTGAATTCCAGAGGCTGAACCTTCAATATAATCTGAAACATCGGCACAGCAAACTAGTACAATTGGGGCCGGACCAATAAAAGTTTGATTGTGGGCTGTTCGACAAGTTTCATCTTTGTTTCCTTATCTTTAACAATCTTAAAACGCCATGGATGTGCATTGCAGCCGGAAGGCGCAAGTCTTGCAGCTTTTATTAATTCTGTTATATGATCCTCTGGAAGGGATTTGTCCTTGAATTTCATTATACTTTTCCGGTTTTCGATTGCGTTTTTAGTGGTTAAAATTTCTTTTTCTCATATTTAGAGAATCTTTATAAAGTAATGTATCTGCGAAAATATAAACATTAGTAGAATATTTAATTCCAATCATATTAAATAACAAAAGAATAATTATTATTAAGTGAAGCATGTCTGTCATTTATACAAATATAAAGTTATATTTAATTAAATTAGATATGGAAGATTTAATGGGATTAATTAGATTAATAATGTGATTATCATTTGGGAAAAAGATTATACTCTCAAATTTAAGTTTAGGTGATCTAATGAATATAAAACATTTTATTTCATTTGTTTTGTTATTTATAATTGTTATTTCTTTATTATCTGGCATTGCTACTGCTTCAGATCAAAAGGGAAGAAGTTATTCTATTCCTTCTGCGAGTATTGATCTTTTTGTGGAAGAAAATGGTATCTTCATGTAAAAGAAAAAATTCATTATTCATTTATAGGGACATATAATGGTGTTTATCGTGATATACCCATCAAATCTGGAGAAAAGTTAGCGAATCTAAAGGTATATGCTGAAGGTGCATATTGCTCTTATAATGTTACCAATCGTATGGACGAGAAGTCTATAAAGATTTTTCTTTACTCTGATCCTCAAAAGAGTGCTCCCATAAATGATAGGGATGTAGATGTTTTTATAGAATATGATTTTGTTAATGTAATAAAAATTTACAACGATGTTGCTGAACTCCAGTATAAACTATGGGGGGAAGGATGGGAACAGGATGTAGGCCAGTTAACGGCTAATATTCATTTAAAATCAAATAATGGAGTACAATACTGGTTAAATCCTCCATATCTCGTCCAAAATACTACGTGGCATAATCAAACCCTGAGTATCACTACTAAACCTATTTATTCAGCTAATTGGTTTGAGTTATTGATGGCCATACATTCTAATCAGTTTTTAAATAGTACTCCCTATGCGCTGCGGTTTAAATCAGATATACGTGGATACCTTGAAATTACCCAGAAAAATTATGAAAATGAATTAAATTTTAAAACAAAAGTATACTCTTTACTTACAATTCTAATAATTTTATGTGCACTTTTTCCATTATTCATCTATTTTAAATTTGGCAGGGAGCCAAAAATTGATTATCTAAATGAATATGAGAGAGATTTGCCTTCTAATGATCCTCCTGCAGTTATAAATGCTTTATATGGCAGTGAATTAGTTGGAGATCCAGATATAAATGGATTTAGGGCGACAATAATGGATTTAATAGATAGGGATTATTTAAGATTTAATGAGGATCCTTCAAATGATGAAAATTCTCTTGCCCTCAAAATAACATATAAAGATCCATCGAAACTTAAAAATTTTGAAAGAGATGTCTTTGAATTCTTTAAAAAATTTGAGGAAGATCGTATTGTAAATTTAAATAAATTAAAAGACGAATTAAAAAAGAAAGAAAATGCAAAAATTTTCATGCATTTTTATCTTAATTGGAAATATCATTTAAAAGAAGAATTATTAGATGATGAAACAGTTAAAAAAGTATTCCATAAAAAGGGAAATAGATATCTGAAGATATATGGATTGATAGGATTAGAGGCAGCTTTCTTCCTGGTATTTTTAATGGGGGATAATATCCCTGCAGCTATATATGCTAAATATGCTGCAATTATTCTGGGAATCGTTGCAATAATCTCTTTGATTACTCCTGCAAAAATCCCTGGACAATGGACAGATTACGGCAGGTTAAATTATGAGAAATGGAAAAAATTTAAAAGATATTTAAAAGAATTCAGTATGATAAAAAAACACACTCCGGAGTCTATTGAAGTATGGAATAAATATCTTGTTTATGCCACTGCATTTGGAATAGCATCGGAGGTTATAATGGACATGGAAGAGATTTTTCCTCTAGATCAACTAGCTAGGAGTGCCATGTATAATTTCCATTATTGGGGTGGTTTTAATGCTATTTATATTGGAACAAATAGTGGTATGAGCGTTGGTTACGCTAATGTTGGAGGCGGTGCGGGAGGTGGCTCTGGAGGCGGTGGAGGAGGAGCTTTTTAAACTAAGCTTCTTTGAAATAATTTTAATTAATCATTTGATTGTTTAACGCCTCTTTAATTTTCTTGTTCTTAGTTAAAGTAGTCTTTAAAAGCTCATCGAAGGTATTTGGCAGTTCTTTTTCCAGTATTTTAACACCTTCTTCTGTAATGCCTCCTTTTGTGGCTACTCGTGAAATTACCTCTTCAAAACCCATATTTCCTTCATAAAGAAGTTTTGCAGTCCCATAAAGGGTCTTTATAACCATGTCTTCTGTTTCTTGAGGAGTAAAGTTACTATTTTCAGCACCAGCTTCGGCGAATTTCATGAAGATTTCTGCAATGAATGCAGGAGCGCAGCTTGTTAAATCAGATCCTGCTTCAAAATTTTCTTCATCAATGATTTTTACATTACTAATTGATCTGAAGAGATTATTTACAAAATTTGCTTCTTTTTCAGTTACTTTTTCGTTGTGACAGATAAGAGAAACACCTTCATTAACCTTGGAGGTTAGACTAGGTATGACTTTGGTAATTTTCCCTGGAAATGCACCTTTCACATTCTCAATGGTTAAAGCTGCTGCAATGTAGGTAATATGAGAATCTTCTGAAAGTTCATCTTTCATTTCTTCAATTACTTCTTTTACTGCAGATGTACCTACAAAAATGAATATTTTACGGCATTTCCCCGCTAAATATGCATTGTTATCTGTAATTTCAATTTCAGGATATTTTTTTTTAATATCCTCCAGTTTGCTCTTTGTTCTATTTGAAACAATGATTTCATAAGGTTTTATAACATTGGAAGATAGAAAACCTTCTATGATCATGCTCCCCATGCTTCCGTAACCTATAAATCCAATTTTAGACATATTTTGCTCTCCTTTTTATTTCTGGCCGCCGTAAACAGAAAAAATCCCATATTTATAGTAACAGTCGACGTTACTGAAACCGACGGATTTCAGCAGTTTTAACTGGTTTTCCAGTGTATCAGGATTATTATCTGGATTGTTTTTATACTGATCAGGTATGTTCTTGAAACTTTCTGAATGTTCCATTTTTGCCTCATTTTCTATTATCCATTCTTTCCAGAGCTTGAGATACCAGTTCTCTAGACTTTCTGTTGGAGCACGTATAACATCCATATTTAAAAAGAATCCGCTTGGATTCAGATGATTATAAACATATTCAAATAGAGTTTTCTTTTCATCTTCCTGCAGGTGGTGTATGGCTAAAGATGAAACAACAAAATCAAAAGTTTCAGATAATAAATTACTATTAACTAGTTCCTGGAATGTATTTTGAATAAATTTTAAACCCTGATATGATTTAAATCTATTTTTTGCGTTTTCAACCATTTCTGCAGAGCCATCAATTAAAGTTCCTTCAAGGTTTGCATCAATTTGTAGAAGCTCATGAGTTACTCTACCATCACCACATCCAAGTTCTAGGATTTTTATGGTTTTATTGTTATCTGCTAAAAAGTGTTTATACAGTGATTTCATTATTGCAAATAATTTCTGTCTTTCCAGGATATACATATCTGCGTTTTCAATAAATTCTAATGCTGCTTGCTTATTTTTCCATTTAGATTCTTCAAACTCACTCATAGGAACCATCAAGTGTTTTAATTATTTTTATAAATTTATTTTCTCTAAATATGCTAAATTTAAGTTTTCAGTTAATTTTTCGGTTTTAAATTCTTTGTAACCAAGTTTTTCGTATAGTTTTAGATTTTTCGTACTCTTATGCCCTGTAATAAGCTCAAATCTTTCACAGCCATTAAAAATATTCTCTATTTCCATCATTAAATTTGTTCCAATTCCTTGATTCTGGAAATCAGGATGGACTATGAGTTTTCCAATGTAGCATGTTTTAGGATCGATTAGTAATGCTCTTACTGAGCCAATTATCTTCTCATTTTCCACTACCTTAAGGAATACGTGGTTTTCAAATTCTTCTTCTACTTCTTTTAATGTTTGAACTAGAGGGGGAATATTAAAATCATTATAAAGCTCAGCTTCGCTTTTATATGCCAGTTTCTGTAATTGAAGTATTTCTTCCAGATCTGAAAATTCAGCTTTTTTAGTTATCATTTTTAACCAACTTTACTAACTAATTTCAGGTTAATAATGTATTAAATGCATTGAAAAATTGATAAAAATTGGGCAATAAATTGACTTAACATTATTATTTAAAATGGAATATATGGAATTTCTTAAAGATCATCTAGATCCTTTAAATGATTTAGTTGGGTTTAGATTCTGCACATAATTTATACTTATTGTATAATTTCAGATTCGCAATTGTAAAATAATTAAAGCATAATTAAAATAAGTAGTATATTTTTTATTTGATCCATCTTTAGAATCTATACTTTTTGATTGTTATCATGCATAAATTACTATGATTTGTAGAACCCAATTTTAAGTTCCTATTTAATAATAAAATTGTAAAGTTAATATGGAGTTATACTTTATATTAAGTTTTATTCAGTATAAATAGACATTTTATGTCAATTTAATATTGTATAAATATAATTAAACTGTTAATTTTGTTTTATTTATAATTTGAATCTGTGATATGCCTCTAAATTTTGACATTTGGTAAAAGAAAAAATAGGTTAATATTCATTTTTATGCAATTTAGTCAATTTTTAATGTATTTTCACGCAAAATACGTTTTTTTAAGCAAATTGGGGCTTATATTGTAAAAATTATAACGTTTATATGTAACGAATAATAATATATTATAGTGTAGTAATACAAAATTTGGAAAATTTATTAAATGGAGTTAGTGACATATGTCGGATACAACAATTTTGATTGTTGAAGATGAAGCCATGACTGCAATGAATCTCCAAAATTGGTTTGAGTTTTGGGGATATAATGCCCCTCTCATAGCATGCTCCGAAAAAACAGCTCTTAAAAAAGTTCAGGAGATAAAAGTAGACTTAGTACTCATAAACATAGAACTTGGAAATATGAATGGCCGAATAAATTTTGCTAAAAAAGTAGCTGATAATTTTGATACGGCCATTGTATATATAACCCCTTATTTCAATAATGAAATTATGCAGCATATGAGGGCTACAAAACCCTATGGATGTATATTTAAACCTCTTGAAGAAAATCAATTAAAATATACAGTTGAAAACGCTCTTTACAAAAGGAAAATATATAAAAGGTTTATTGCAAGTAAATAAAAAAAAATAATTATTTTTTTCTTCTTTTTTCAACATTTTTATTTAAATGAATTAATCTTTTCCATAATCCGATTACTTAAAAATTCAGAGGATATAAAATCAGGATACACTGGAAGCCTTTCATCTAAAGATGATCCCATTTCTTCTGTCATTTTTCTAAGATCTTCTAATTCTGGCCATGGAGCTTCTGGATTTACGAAGTCCTTTGTAATCGGTGAAACTCCTCCCCAGTCATCAGCTCCCGCAAGGAGAAATACCTGAGCATTATGATTATTTAAGTTTGGAGGGACTTGAACTCCAGTATTTGGGAATAAAAGCCGTGTTACAGCAACCATTTTTATCATTTCAATTACAGAGGGTTCTTTCCATGATTCCATGGGGATCCCTTGTTTTGGCGTGAAATTTTGAATGATAATCTCCTGAATATGGCAGTATTTATCATTAATACGTTTTATTTCAAGGAGTGATTCCGCCCTTTCTTCTATTGTTTCCCCTATTCCGATAAGCAGTCCTGTTGTAAATGGAATGTTTAACTTTCCTGCATTTTCAATTGTTTTAATTCTCAGCTTGGGATCTTTTCCAGGGCTTTTCTCATGCACAATTGTTTTCATAAGTCTTTTACTTGTATTTTCAAGCATTAAACCCATAGATGCATTTACTTCCTTTAATACTTCCAGTTCTTTCTTTTTTAGCACTCCTGGATTGCTGTGAGGTAAAAGTCCTGTATTTTTTAGGGTTTCATCACAGATAAAATAAAGATAGTCTACCATATTTGAATACCCTTTATCTTCAAGTGCTGCTTTTACTTGCGAAGTTTCTTCAGGACGTTCTCCAAAGGTAAAAAGAGCTTCTCTGCAATTATATTTATCTGCTTCCTTTAAAGTATCAAAAATTTCCTGATAATTCATTAAAATTCGCGCTTCTTTATCATCTGGAGTTTTTTTGAATGTGCAGTATCCGCATTCATTTCTGCAGATATCTGTAAGTGGTAAAAAAACATTTTTAGAATATGTAATTGTGTCATTATCCCTTTTGGACTCTGCGGTAGAAATTAAAGATAGAATATCTTTACCTTTTGCATTTAAAAGGGATATTATTTCTTCTTTTGAGTAGTGGGGCATGCTATCTTCCGTTTAATTTGTAAAAATAGTAATTTAAAGTTTATAAAAAAGGAGGAAAAAAATTATTATTCCATATTTGCAGCAACCACTTCAACGAACTGTGGGCCTATTCCGCTTTTATCTTTCCATGTAACGATAAAAGTCCCAACATTATCAATGACGCCTAATGTATATGCTACATTACAATTCATGGCTTCTAAAGATTCTTTAAGCAGGTAAACTCCTGTAATATCAGTTTCACCGGGAATATCGACGCTTTCTCTTATTCGTTCATCCATTATGCCGATGATGTTCCCGCCTTCTTCGGAAAACATATCTATCTGGCGTGCACCAAGACTTTTTAAAAGATTTGAAAGAACTGCGTCCAGTTCTTCATTAAATCGTTTTCTTGACATTCCTCTTACAATGAGAATATTATCGGCATCTATGGCAGGTTTTGATCCATGGAATGCCTCTAAATCACCCATTACCTGACCCGCAATTTTGTGTATTGGCTTCACTTAGTATCCTCTCCAAAATGATCTCAGTTACAAATTGTTTTAGTAGACTGATTATTTTCTTCTATACCTTCAATTTCGTACTTTAGTTCACCTAACATCGCGACTTTTTCTGCAAATGCGTTATGTCTGTGTATACTTTCCTCATTTATCTGTCTTACAGTTACTAATGTATCATCTGGAAGGTGAGAATATTCATTCACGATTTTCTGTACCATATTTCTTACGCAGTCTTCAACAAACATTGGATGTTCATGCGCGTGGACCACAACTGCATTTTCATCGGACCTCTTAAGAAGTTCGCATACTGAAGAGCTCATTGAGTCTTCTATAATCCTTATAAGGTCTTCGCCGCGGATCATATGTTGTTCTGGGACTTCTATCATGATCATCCCTCTTCCCCTCTGGTTGTGTGATGCAAGAGATACTGTATTTAAGACTTTTTCAGTTGTTTCTTCATCTAAAAACTCCAGAAGTTTCTGTCGTGAACTTTCTTTTATAGATTCCTGTGCGCAAGGACATGCTGTCATTCCAACAACTTCAGCACCGATCATCCTTCTTATCACGACTTTATCTCCATCTCTGTAACCGCTGGCGTCTGCCATGATTTTGGTCATTTCCTGAGTTTTCATTTTTGTAACAGGAGATTTTTTTATGAACATGAAATCGCTTTTCATGCTTACTTCTGCCCTTCTTGCGTATTTGTGTTTTTTAAGAAGAAGACTTACTATTTCGGCACATACGTTTTCTATTTCAACTGCTGTGCTTTCCATAGCTTCTTGAAGAACTTCGCTAATGGCTTCTGGGTTCCTGGACATGTGGATCCCTCTTTGCGTACTTGGAAGATCCACAAAGGCGTCGAAGGTAGGTAGAAGTACTATGGGTCTTTTCCCTTCTCTTTCAATTTTTAAAAGTTTTTTAACCCCGCTAACTCCGACCCTTGTAAGATGTACAGGGATAGTGGGTACTTTATCTTGTGTGTCTGGAAAACATGTGATAGACAAAATTTTTCACCCCGATTGATAATCATTTAGTATTTTAGAACTTAAATGTTTAAGTAGATCATAAATTAACCATTTTTTTAGTATTACTAAACTGTCAATATTGAATATGCAGATAGTTTAGTATATCTAATTTGATAATCAATTTTTTATATCTTTAGTTTTTTAATTATTTATAATTTTAAATACGGATTAATGATTTATAAAGGTAAGTAAATAATCATTAAATCTTTATTAAAATCATTTTCAAAGTAAAATAAAAATAAATTTGGTACTGAAATACTTTAAATGGAAGAATATTAGTTGTATCACTTCCACTTAAATAAAGCTTAAATTTTGGTTATTATATCCTTAAATTCTTCTGGAGTTAAGTCCTTTAAATTGTCTAAGGTAACTACATTTGCATTGTAAATTTCTTCTGCTCTTTTACCCAGAAGTTCGCTAGCTTTATCTGATTCAATAATTACTAAAATCTTTTCTAAGCTAAGGCTGTTCATTTTTCTACTAATATCATTTTTTATGTGTTCTATTTTCTTTGAAATTGCCCCTAATGCAGCTTCAGGAATTTTAGGATTGATAATCTTCATATCTTCTACTTCAAGAGGTACGCCTGCAACAAGTATCTGCTGAGCGTCAACTCCGAACTTGGATATCATTTTTCTAAAGTTTCCTTTACTTGTTAAAATTAAAAGACCCTCAGATAATTTTTTAATCTCTTCTTCAATGCTTTCTTTTTCAATGACTCCAAAATTCGCAAGCATGCTGTCTATTTTATTTCTCACGTTTAAAATTTTCCCGCAAAATAAGTTCGCATTATTTTCATTGAGTTTGTGAGAAGGCCTGCTTGAATAAATAAATTCTTCTGCCTCAATCAGTTCATCTAAAATTTCTCCGAAGAGCTTAACGTCTATATTCCCTTCTTTGGGGGCTTTAAATTTTTCACCTGTAGTTTTAGATTTCCCTGCTTCTTTAATTAGTAACTGAGCTTGATGAAGTCTAAGTTTTTCCATAAATATCACCGTTAATTAAATTTTGTGGAGAAAATAATTCTTTGATGTGTTAATATTTATTTAACTTATTTATATTTCCTCGTTGATTAGTATAAGACCTAAAATTCATAAAATGGCGAAAATACATCTTTTATTTCATTAAACGTATTCTTTGTACTTTCTGAAACTTTCAGTTCATGTTTATAATTATCATGGCTTATATTATTTAGTGCATTTATCATTTTAACATTACACCTTGAAAGAATGTTTAAGTTGTATCCCCCTTCTAAAATCAGAGCTAATGAACCTGCAATACCCATCATTTTTCCTGCTATATATTCATAGAACTCATCAGTAAGAGATAGACTTGAAAGTGGATCATCTGCATGTCCATCAAACCCAACATCCATAAAATAAAAGTCTGCATTAAATTTAGATGATGCAGGTTCAAGAATTTTATCCAGAATGTAAATATAATCGTCTGTAGTTGATCCAGGGGCCATTGGAATATTTAAATTATAGCCTTCACCATTACCCTTACCAATTTCTTCTACAAATCCATCTCCTGGAAACAATGTTCTTGGATTTTGATGAATAGAGATATAAAAGACATCAGGATCCTCATAGAATATCTCTGATGTTCCATTTCCAAAGTGAACATCAAAATCAAATATAAAAAATTTCTTAATTTTGTGTTCATGCCTTAAATATTCTAAAGCTATAGCTATGTTATTAAATATACAAAATCCCATAGATTTATTTCTTGTCGCATGGTGTCCTGGAGGTCTCACAAGTGCATATGCACTGTTATGCCCATTTAAAACTAAATCTGCTGCTTTAATTGCACCGCCAGCTGCAAGTTTTGCAATTTCGTAAGTTTGTGGAGATGCATACGTGTCATAGTCTATATATCCACCTCCATTCTGGCAGAAAGATTTAATGTGTTCAACGTGAGCTTTGGAATGAACTCTTAAAATATCCTCTTTTGTTGCAGATGGGGGACAAATGCAATGAATTTTACTTAGAATACCTTCATTTTTTAGAGAATTAATTATGGCATTTAAACGTTCTTTATTTTCAGGATGGTTTCCAGTATCATGCTTTTTATAGTCTTTGCAGTAGACAAGTGCATTCAACTTAAACACCTATTTTTTATTTATTATATCTTTATTGTATACAGTTCATCACGTCTTTCTATTTCTTTATCTCTTGAGCAGTAAAAGGACAACTTTAGGTCATATTTTTGGTGTACACTGCAATCTTGGGGACATAGACATACTCTTTCATCCACTGGACAATTACTTTCACCTAAAATGCAGAAAAGGAGCTCTTTGCTTTTTCGTGTACAGTTATTGTAAGTTGGGCATTCATGGCAGATGCAGTCCTTCCTTAACTCTGCAATGAATTTATCTTTATCTGAACTGCTCATTTTATTCAATTCGTTTTTTAAATCCTCAAATTTCATAATGCTCTTAATTTATATTTTTGAAATTTGAATGTATTAAATGATGCTGTAAGTTTAATAAAAAAATTCGTATATTATAATAAAATTAAAATGTGTTAAATTCAGTATATTTTAATATAAACGCTAGGAATGGAATGGGTATGGAATGTAAGTATTTTGAAAAATTAAAGGATTACAATTATGGGGATTTAATAACTGAAACAGACTACTGGATTATTTTACTTGCACCTGATCAGAGGAACCTTGGAACATGTGTTATAGCTTTAAAAAGATTTGAAGGAGATCTGGCAGAGTTAGATGATAAAGAATGGCTGGAGTTTAGTAAAATTGTTAAAAAATTAGAATACGCGCTTAAAACAGCATTTAATTCCACAATGTTTAATTGGGGCTGCTTGATGAATTCTTCTTACCGTAAAGATCCTCCAGATCCACATGTGCACTGGCATATGATACCTCGATATAAAGAAAAAACGGAATTTAAAGGCCTTATTTTTGAAGACCCCTGTTTTGGATCCAGTACAATGAAAGCAAAAGGCGGCATCCGTAAAGTTGCAGAAGGTGTCCGGATAAAAATCATTAAAGAAATAAAAGATAATTTTGAGATATAGATTTTAATGGGATAATCTTAGTTATTTTAATTATTACCCATTGAATTCTTATTTTTACCCATTAAAATCAATCCAAATATTGCTGCAAAGCAAACTGCTGTATAAACAAGGAATGCAATATTTAAGCTTTTTAAAAATGTCATATAATACTGGAACGTTATCTGGACATTTCCAAGATACATTGCAAAAATTAGAAGTACAACTCCCATACTCAGCAGCTGCCCAGTAAATACCATGGTTGAAACAGTTGCCGAAGCAGTTCCATAAGTTTTTTTGCTTACAGAACTCATGCTTGCATTTGTGGCGGGGGACGAAAAAAGTGCCAGGCCAGTTCCAACAAGGATTAATCCTGAAATTATTATGTATAAGGGAGTATTTTCGTTTAAGAAAACGAACAAAGAAAGGCCAATAGTTGTAATACCCATTCCTATTGATGTAATTGTGCGGGTTTCAACTTTATCTGATATTCTCCCTGCAAAGGGGGATAAAACAGCTACAGACAGAGGTTGTAAAACAAGAATGATTCCTGCAGCATTGGGACTCAGCAGTTTTAGATATTGAAGATAAAGGCTTAACAGATAAGTCATTGCAGAAGTTCCAAGATTAATTATTAAAATTGAAATTATTGAAATAGTAAAAAATGTGTTTCTAAAGATAGAAATCCTTAAAAGAGGGTGTTTCAATCTAGTTTCATATTTTATAAAGATCAGAGTTCCTAAAATACCAATTAGTATCAGATACTTACCTGTGTTTCCATCGGGAAGTGTAGAAAATCCCTGCATTAATGTTATCATTATAAAAATAAAGAGTATAGCACCTACAAAATCGAAGTTTTCTCCTTTACATCCGGCCCATTCTGATTTGAACTTCAATAAAATAATTGAAATTATTAAAATACCGAATGGGATGTCGAAAATAAAAATAGTTCTCCATCCAAACTGCTGAATTAAAAACCCGCCCAGTATCAGGCCACTGAAAATTCCTGTGTAAACTGATGTAACATAAATTCCATATGCTCTTCCCCTTTCTTTTTCTTCAAAAACTGAAGAGATAAGGGCCACTCCAGTTCCAAAAATCATTGAACAACCCATGCCCTGTAAAAATACAAATACAATGAGCAAAATTTCAGAAGGAGTGATTGCAGCGAGAAATGATGCCAATGTAAAAAGTGCAACACCATAGCTAAAAATTTTTTTTCTTCCATATATGTCAGCTAATCTTCCAAAAGGAAGTATAAATGCTGCATTAGCTAAAATAAATACTGTTGGGATCCAGCTTAATAAAATAGCATTTAACGAGAAGTCTGCACCAATGGATGGGATGGCAATATTTAGAGAAGTTCCCATAAATGGTACGAGGAAAGAGCCAAGTGCCACAGTGATTAAAACAATATTTTTAATCTCATTGTTTTTCATTTTTATAGTTCCAAATTAACTAATTATAATTTAAATTTGTTTTCAGTTGAGGTTTAAAACTTTAAATTAGACTCTAATTTCATTTATATGCTATTTATTATTTGTATAATAAATTAATTAATATATTCTATCTATTTAATGAGATATAAAAAATAGAAGTTTGTTAAAGTTAAAAATATGGTTAAAGATATTAGATTTTTATTTATGAGATGTATTGCACTTTTTCTATTTTCTGTTCTTCTTAAATAGCTTAATATGGCAAGACTAAGTGGAATTATTGAGATGAGTGCAATAACTTTAAAATTTAAAATTGGGGGATACAAACTGGTAATTGAGATACTAAAAAAGGATAATGTGGCCAGTATTCCTGAGACCACAATTATTTTAAAGCCAAATTTACGTCCCTTGGATACAATCCATGTAATTTTACCTCCAAGTTTATCTCCTTCCATGTCTGGAATTTGAACTGCACAGATAAATAACATCTGGTAAAGCAGTAAAGGTATTGAAAAAATGATAAAAGGCATGTCTATTGTTCCCATTAATGTTAAGTAACCTATAGCAGGCATCACGAAACCTGCAGAGATGGTTGCAAGTTCTCCAAGTTTATTGTAGGATAATCTAATTGGAGGAGCAGCGTAAAACCATCCTAAAAGGTTTGCAAATACCATAAACAAAAAGAACCATAGGGGATAAGAAAATAATAACACAAATACTACGGCAATGATTAAAGATAAGCTTAAAAGCACAACTGAAAACCACTTTGAAAATTTCTTAAGTTCTGGATTTTTAACTAGAATTCCACTTCCACCTGCAAACTGGCTTGGCTTGCCATATTTATCTGTTTCTAAGTCAAAATAATCGTTGCTGTAATGCATAGAAAGCTGTGCAGTAAATAAAATAGCATAACCAAGTAAAAATTTACTTAAAGAAAATTCGGCATTCAATAAAACTGCAAGAAATGCTCCAGTACAAAAATATAGGAAGCTTCCAAGTAAAAATTGAAAACGGCCAAGTTTAACAACTTTAATGACGTTATCATAATTTAAATTCATGGCATATTCCTCTAGTTGATATGAATTAATTTTATTGGATGTCATATTACTTTTTTACTATCTTTGTAATAATTGAAATTTTAAGCCCTTAATTTATTTGCATGTAAGGGTCTTTATTTCATAAGCAATGGTAGTTTGGATGTTTATGGTGCAAATATCTTAGATTAATTGAGTTTCGTGTGCATACTTAACATTAAAATAGAATTAACTATCATGGTTGAGTTAATGGTTGTGAATTTATTTCTTAACTTGGCTTTTTTTATTCATGGGTATTAATTAAAAGATATTTTATGTATGATAGTATTACTAAATTATAAATAGTTATGATCACATATTAGAAATAGACTAATTTTGGAGGTTGAGAAAAATCAAAGTCTACAAAAATTGGATGTTTTTGTGGCGTTAAATCTGTGATTTTAGCGCAATAAAAACAGAATTTTTGTATATTTTGCATTTGAGAGCCTCAAAAATGAAATTTTTGGAGGTAGATGTTTTATGGCAGAAATGGAAGGAGATATGAAGGGAATAAGTGATGTAATTAAAACAACTATAGATGAGCTTTTGAAAGTTTTAGCCACTGATAATGTGATAGGAGAAACAATGGAAGTGGATGACAAAGTAATAATCCCATTAACTAAAATTGGCCTGGTGTTTGGAACAGGAGCTGGAATGGGAGGCATGCGCGACAATAAGGGAAGTGGTGCAGGTGCAGGTGGAGGCGCAGGAATAACTCCTTTATCTGTAATAGTAGCATTTAAAGATGTAAAAGGTCCAGAAGGTGTCCAAATATTATCTGTACACGGTATGGGCCCTCTAGCTAAGATGATGACAGACGTAGGGCACGCTGCAAAACAAATGGTAGAAGAAAGCGGAGGACCTGAAGGAATAATGAAAAAAGGAATGAAAATGGCCAAAAAAGGAAAAGAAGAAATGGGTAGTGGAGAATCTGGAGGTAAATCTGAAGGAGTTACACCTCGCGGGCCTGGTTCAGAACCTAAAATGTAATATTTTAAAAGAGAGTGGATCATAATTGGTAAACATCATTGCAGCCATCATAGTCCTTATTATTGTATTGATTATAATAGGGATTTTGGTGGTTCCTTTTCATATTTCTTTGGAATTATTCAGGCGAAATAAAGTTAATCAGGGCTATTTGAGAGTTAAGTGGTGGAAAATTAAAATTATAGGCCGAGAACTTATACAGCCCAAAAAAGAAAAAGAAGAAAAAAAGCATAAGCGCAAATTTGATGTTAAAAAACTTCTCGATGTACTTCCAGATATGCTTCCAAAGGTAATTCCTGATTTTATAGAATCTTTACCTTATTTTATTGATATAATGGAGTCATCTTTAAGATCTATTTCTATAGAAAGAATTACACTTAATCTTATTTTTGGATTGGGAGATTCTGCAGATACTGCCATGGTTGGGGGTCTTTTCTGTTCTGTAGCTGCAATTGTAAATGCAATTCCAAATACATACTTTTCAGTAGAACCTGATCTTAAAAATGAGAGGTTAGAAGGTTCATTTAATATTAAAATGAAATTAAGGTTACTTGGGATCGTTGCAACATCTTTAAAGGTTTTAACTAAGAAACCTGTTAGATCCCTTCTTTGGGAACTTAGAAAGTTAAGGGGAGTGTTTATTTAAATGAATCTTTTAAACATGTCATGTTTTAAAATATTCAACCGTGAAAATGAGGATGAAAAAGATATATCTTCAATGTTTAAAGAGTTCTGTGGGAATTGCAATATAGAAATGCCCATATGGGATAAGGTAGTTGCAAAACCGATTAAAGCAGCGGATAGAACTATCTATCCGATAATTGATGTTGTGACTGTAGGAAATAATATGCCTGCTTTTATGGGAGTAGAAATTTTTCCAGTTGCACTGGTTATTGAAGAGTCTGGAGAAAAATATGCTGTTTCAATTACTGGAGAAGAAATTAATTCTGATGAACTTGTAGATATGGTCTTTAAAGAGAATAAAAAACAGTAATTATAATCTATTTTATAATTTAAAAAAATAAATGGTTAATTTACCTTAAAAATTAAATTTCGTTATCTTCTTCTTCGATAATTTCGGAAGAGCCAAGATCTTCCTTTACTATATTTAAAACGGTTTGGGTATATGTTCTCTGTACATCTGGCTCTTTTAGGAGTTCTTTTATGAACGCATCAAGTTCGGTCGTATCTCTGAATTTAGCTATTAATATGGCATCATATTCGCCAGTAACATCGTATATACCAAGTACATTTTTGTTATAGGCTGTTTTATCTTCCCAATTTCGTAAAACTCCGCCTTTGACTTTAACGCCAATTACAGTAGTTAATTTATATCCAACTTTAGAGTGATCTAGAAGTGGAACAAATTTTTTAATGATTCCTGTTTTTGTAAATTTATCAACTCTGTTGTGAACTGTACCTACGGATATGTCTAATTCACGTGAGATCTTCCTGTAAGACATTCTTCCGTCTTCATTTAATAAGTTAAGAATTTTCCTGTCAATTTCATCTAGTTTGGTTGGTCCCTCGTCATCTCTCATTTTTATCACTGTATTTTTAATTAATGAAAATTATGAACAATGTTTACATGTTATCAATTTATAATTTAAATACGTTGCACATTCTTATAAAATTAACTGGTTTGATGAGAATATATAATTATTTAAAACAAAAATTATCGTTTTTAGGAAATCTGAATTTTAGGTTAAAATAAGATTTAAAAAATAAAAAAAATAAAAAAATATTGTTTATTTTGAAGGTTCTTGCACTGATTCGTTAGAATTATATCTCATCTCTTGGGATAAGAATAGTAGTGATAGGGATCTTGCATAGAACAGTGATATGTATGCTAGTACTAAGATGAAAAGCACTGGAATTAATATAATGCCAATAATTGTAATTGCGAGTACAAATGTGATAGCTACTGCAATTAAACCGATAATTAAAGATACTAATACCACTACAATATACCAAATTATATAATCTACCCATCCGATTTGGGATATATAATCAAGTATTTCACTGAATCTAAACGCTGCACTAAATTCTCCATCGTTATATGCTAAATTGGCTACTGCAATAATCTCTATAAAACCTATAATTATGGCTAATATTACATAAACTATGTATCCTGCAATTAATGCATAAAAAGCAGCTCCAGAAAGCATGCCTGCATTCATGGCTACATTTTGTCCTGCTCCTAAACCTGCAGATATTATCCAAACGGGAATGCTGTAAATTATCCCTACTATGAATAGTTTAAGACCATCGATAAATAATTCACCAATGTCATCAAAATTAGGGAGTTCTGATATTCCTGCTAAATTTGATTTCAGGGCTCTTAAAAAGTAGCCTATACCTATAAAATTTATTATGGGAATAATCATCAGTATGCCTAATATCAAAAGTTTCCCTAAATCGGATGTAGGGTATCTAATACTATCAGATATATTTTCTCCAATATCCATGGTTTAACCTCCTTTAATTTTATGTGGCATGTGCCAATTATTTCATATAGTGTTTCACATATATAAATAAAATAATGTTTAACAAAAATAACAAAATTTAATAATTAAAAAGTAAATATTTAGTTTGTATTGCTTTTATTTTCAATAAATAAGTGTTTTTTTCGGTTTTTTATAAGTATCTCCTTTTAATTAAGATCATTAATAGGGCAAAAATTTAACTACTATGATGAAAAATGATATTTAAAGATTATTAAACTTTAATTTAAAACGGAAAGAACAAAAATAATTAGCTTTAAGCAAATATTTACAATTATTACAAATTAAATTAATATTTATTGCACATATGCAAAGTGCAGGTGAACAAATGAAATGGGGAATAGTCGTTATAGTAATCTTATTGCTTATTGGGGGTTATATCTATGCTTCAAGTGCAAATGGAGATATAGAACCATTAGGAAGGCTAGGATTTGTTAAACTTGCTAATCCAGACATGTACCCTGGACATCCGCACTCTGAACTACTTGCAAAATATGCGGAAGAGAGAGGGTCAAAATGTGCTCTAGTTGTGCACTTTGCTGGAAGTTCGAACTATCGTAGCTATAAAGAAGGGGATGTATATATAATAGAACTGGCGTTCCATGATACTCAGGGTAACGGTGCTGCAGGTAATGTAAACTATTTTGATTCACTTAAAGTTGCCTTATTCGGTGTTCCTGATGGCAGATATACCTACAAATCCGATGGAAAAGTCTACAACACCTATGAAGAGGCGATGGATCATGTATATGAACTTGCAAAGGAACATGGTCAGGTAGGCCCTATTCCAATGGTATGGCACGGAACGGCAAGAAGCGGAAACCCTATGATAACTCAGGGCTGTGGATATCCACTATTTTTTGATATAGTGAGAAGAGAATATGGAATAATCCCGGCATATTATTATACGCTTAAAGGGATGCTATTGCCGTACTTAGGTGATCCTTACAGGAATTTCGAGCTGTCGCACGCTTCATCGCTCCAGTATTATTACACACACGGGATGCTTGATTATGAATAAATTCATTTTTAAGCATTAAAATTATTTTTTTAGTTTTTACTCATTTTATTTTTAGATTTAAAATATGAAAAGTTATTTTTTCAATTACATAAACATACTTCTCAAGACTTAGAGATTTCAAAGTCATATTTGGGTTATATATTTCAAGAGTATTAAACCGGGTCGCATGTTTTTAAGCGCGAGATTATTTCTTTTAGTTTATCCACAGGGGCGTCTGTCTTAATCCCTGTAGGTTTAAAATGAGTTCTTGATACGAAATATCCCTCTTCTTTAATTAATTCTAAAACAGCATCAAGACGAGGAGAGCTTGTTTTCATTTTTTTACAGATCTGGTGGAGGTCATAAAAAGTTGCAGGACCGTTTGCTTCTTGGTATGTCACATTCAAAAGTTTAGACGCTTTTTTTTCCTGATTTATCTTTGTATTTTCCATATTTTTTAGCATTGTTTCTATAAACTGCTGATCTAAAATACTGCTGCACCACAGGGGACCTACAGTCTTAAAATTTTTACCACATACTGGGCAGATAGAACTGGTTTTAGGAGTTATACCTTGAACTACAGTTCTATTAAGGCAGTTTTCACAGTGCAATACGTATCCTATGTCCTTTTTTAGGGATTCGTCTGTTATCTTTGCTCCTTTTTTGACCCTTGCATATATTCGCATGTAGTGCTCAGTACTGTGTGAGAATAATATTTCAATGCACTTTTTATATTTGGAAAATGTCCTTGCAATAAATCCTGCAAGAATTCTAACCCCTAGCTCATGACAGTATTCAGTTTTAAGGGGCATGGCGCCGTATTTTCTAACACATGGATCTTTATACGTCCCACATAGCCCTGAAGTGTCAGTAGCTGTTGCGCAGATCATTCCTCCTGCTTTTAAACTAATTCCTGCAGATTCCATGTAATAAGATGGGGTACCGAATGGATCTATATCCACAATGTCGAATTTTCCTTTGCATTTCCTAAGTAAAATGTTTGCATCCTCTTTGCATGTTTTTACGTTGTTTAAATCGTTTATTTCAATATTTTCATTTGCAAATTGGATTGCTAAGGGGTTTATATCAGTTACAACTACCCTGGAGACATTTTCTATCTCCTTTGCATATCTCACGCCTCTGATTCCACTTCCTCCAAAAGCATCACATATGTTGATTTCATGCTCTAATTCTTCTTTATAAGTCTTTATTGCAATTACAGATATGTCTCTGTTAAGTTCCATTACTGGATTGTAAAAAACGGGAGCTTTAGACGATATTTTATCAAATTCGGGGGTTTTAATCGTTACAAGCCCTTCATGAATGATTTTAGTGTCCATAATTTAACCATGCCCTTTTTATGATTGTTTTTAAATAAATTGAATAGGTAAATTTAATCAAATACAAATTTTTTAGAATTATTAAAATATAGTAAATTCATTTATTAATTTAATCTTTTATAACTTTAAATTCATTTCCCTGAAATTAAATTACTTAAAGTGTTGCAAATTAATTAAAAATTAGATTTTTAATGGGAACAAACTGAACTGCATTATAATTTAATTATTTTTATCAGGTTAAAATCATTTTTCTAATGGAAGTAAATATGATTTTATACAACTTATTTATGTTACAGTGAATAACATACTTTTTAAACTTAATAAATTTAGGTAATTAAATTTAGGTTTAGTTTTAAAGCATGTAAATACATTTTGTATAGATCAACTAATCCAGAACATTTGGTTATTCACTATAAATCAAATGAATGAATATTATTAATAATTAAATACAAATAGTTATACTCTAGTACTAGAACTAATGGGGGAATAATTATATCAAAAATTCCATTTTTATATAATGCAGAAGTGGGTAAAAATAGCTGGTGGAGATACATTGTCACGATTGTAGCGACATGGGGAATACAGGGAATAGTAGGAATTCTTGTGGCTGTGCTTTTTGTAGTATTCTTAATTATGCAAAATGGTATTTCTGCAGTGGGTTTAAATATTCAATCTATTCAATCGAATTCGCTGTTTCTGGTAGCGCTGGCATTAGTTGGTTTTGCAGCTTCATACTTTGTTTTTTATCTTTGCACACGTTTTATACATCGAAGGCCATTCATATCGTTATTTACTACTAAATCGCGAATTAATTGGGTTAGGATGATAAAAGGAGCAGTATTATGGTTTTTAATATTGGGAATGTTAACTTTAATCTTCTATTTGATTAATCCTGCAAGTTATAAGGTAACATTTAATCCCAGTACCTTTGGTTTGCTTTTGATTTTAAGTTTGATAACATTTCCAATACAGGCATCATTTGAAGAAGTATTTTTCAGGGGATATTTAATGCAGGGAGTAGGTTTATTAAGTAAAAAACCAATTGTACCCATTTTAGCTACTTCCTTTTTGTTTGGCCTTGGACATATTATGAATGGAACGGGTATGACCTTAAGCATATTTCCATTAATTGAAACAGTTATAATCGGTATAGCGCTGGGTATTATAACTTTGGGGGAAGGCGGTATAGAAACTGCAGTTGGAATACATGTCATTAATAATCTTTATGCGGTGCTTGTAGTTAGTACTCCTGATGGTATATTTGGTAATTTACCTTCTATCATAATGGCGTCATCTAGTCCTTTGGGCGATATTCTTACAACAACCGCAGTCGCTGTAATTGCAGTGGTAATTATATTCTGGAATAAAAAAGATAAATTAAGGGATATATTTAGATGGGAAGACGCAGAACTTAGTTAAATTTATTTAAATTACTTTTTATCTATTTTTAAGGGTTATGTAAAAATCAATTTTAGGGAATATAACTAAAAAAATGGTTAATTTAAAACCAATTAATTTTTAATTCAGCCTAATTTAGATTGAAAAAGTGCAGTCAAATAATAAACTATCATTTTAAAATAAAAATTTAGATAACTCAAGCCACTTTAAATATTTGAAAGTTGAAATAAATATTATAAAAATAAACGATGGGTGAGATAATAATTGTTGTTTGATGTTTATCGTTTATTTTTACTTTAAACTAATCTTGATTAATTAAAGGTGATACTTGATGATACCAATTGCTAAACCATTTATTGGTGATGAAGAAATTAAGGAAGTAGAGGCTGTTTTAAGATCTGGATTCATTGCACAAGGGCCAAAAGTTGCTGAATTCGAAGAAAAGTTTGCAGAATATATTGGCACTAGACATGCTGCTGCTACAAGTTCTGGGACCACAGCATTACATGTTGCCCTTCTTTGTGCTGGAATTGGTAAAGGTGATGAAGTAATAACCACTCCGTTTTCCTTTGCTGCAACAGCAAATTCTGTCCTTTATGCTGGTGGAAAACCTGTATTTGTGGATATAGACCCTAAAACATATAATATAAACCCTGAAAAAATCGAGGAAGCTATAACAGATAAAACAAAGGCTATATTACCGGTTCATTTGTACGGACAGCCTGCAGATATGGATCAGATATGCAAAATAGCGGAAGATCATGACTTAAAAGTAATAGAAGACGCTGCACAGGCTCATGGAGCTATTTACCATGGTAAAAAAGTAGGGTCCATTGGAGATATGGCTTGTTTCAGTTTTTATCCTACAAAAAATATTACCACGGGTGAAGGCGGTATAATAACCACTGATGATGATGCATTTGACAAAGATGCACGTGCTATACGGGCTCATGGTGAAAGTGAAAGATATGAACATGTTACATTGGGATATAACTTCAGAATGACTGATATCGCAGCAGCAATAGGTGTAGTTCAAATTAAACGGCTTGAAGAGTTCAATGAGAAAAGAATAGAAAATGCAGAATATTTAACTGAACATATAAATTCAATTGAAGGGATTGAATCACCATATGTGGCTGAAAATGTTAGGCATGTGTTCCATCAGTACACAGTAAAGGTAGAAGATGGTAAAAGAGATGAATTAAAGGAATTTTTAAACAATGAAGGAATTGGAACTGGAGTTCATTATCCTAGGACCATATACAACCAAAAACTTTATGAAGATTTAGGATACGCGGCCGACTGTCCTGAAGCGGAAAAAGCAGCGGCTGAAGTTTTATCTCTTCCTGTAAATCCTACCTTAACTGCTGAAGATTTTGGAAAAATAGTATCTGTACTTCAAGATGCTTCGGATAAAATTTTTAAATAATTTAAAAATTTTATTTTTTTAATAAATCTGGTTAATTATTTTTTAGTAAAATATAACCTTATTTTTACTTGTTTTTTTGAAAAATAGTTATTCATGATATTTATTTTTAATATTATCACTTTTTATGGTTTACTTTTTAAATAGGAATATGTCATAAATAATTATTAATACTTTTTATTAATTTAGTATTAATTTTTATAGAACATATTATATAATAATTGTATGGCGTGGAGGTTCTCAAAAATTCATGTAGAATTTTTGGAACTGTCAAAATCTTTGATTTTGACGTTCCAAATGTGAAACATTTGATGACCCAACAAATATTTTCAATATTTTGGGGTCTCAAAATTCGAAGCTTTCAAAAAACCATAGGTTTTTGATGTTTGCGAAGCTTCGCTTCGCAACCGCAAAACGAAGTTTTGCATGCCCAAAAAATCTTCGATTTTTTGAGGAATTTTGGAACTGTCGAAATTTTAATTTTGACGTTCTGAAATTCATAGAATTTCGAGAACCCCAAAATCAGAGCTTGCAAATCTTTGATTTGCGCCCCAAAAATTCACAGAATTTTTGAGGGATTTTGGAGGTTGATAACGTGGTTTTTGAAAATGTGCAACAAGGCATTACGAATTCTGCAAATATGATAATTCAGTTCCTGCCAGCTTTAATTGGTGCTATTATAATCCTGATAATTGGATGGATTGTAGGGCGTGTAGGTGGTAGGCTTTTATCTAAACTACTCCAGAAAACCAATATTGATGAAACGGTGGGCAAAACTGACTTTGGTACAACACTGGAAAAGTCGGGAATGACTATATCTGGGCTATTTGGTTCATTATTTAAATGGTTCATATATCTGATATTCATAATGGCCGCTGTAAACGTCTTAAACATACCAATTTTCGCGGATTTCCTGAATGCAGTAGTGTTATATATACCTAATCTTATCGCAGGTGTACTGGTACTTGTTATAGGATTAATAGCAGTTAATTTCCTCATGAAATGGGTAGGAGGCATGCTAAAAGGAGAAGATGTTCCATTTACTAACTGGATAATCGTCGGATTACAGGCACTGCTTTCTATAGTGGTAATTGTAATTGCATTAGACCAATGGCGTATTCAAACTGCAATTATCTATACTTTCCTGGTTCCGCTGGCATGGGGAATTTCTGCAGGTCTGGCGATTGCAATAGGAATTGCAGTAGGAGTAGGAGCCAAAGATGTTGTAGCAGACTATTTACGGAAAATGGCAGAGACTGGAGAAGCTAAAGAAAAGATGGAAGGAGAAAGCGAAAAAGAAGAGTTTAAAGAACCTGGGGAAGGAATGCCTCGGTAATTTAAGTACAATTTGCTATTTGAAAATTAAAATTTAGAACCCAAACAAAAAATGTTTGGGGATTTCTTTTTATTTATTGAAATAACTCATGTAGTAATAGTTTAAATAGTGTTTGGGGATTTCTTTTTATTTTAGAAATAACTCATGTAGTAATAGTTTATAAAAATAAGCACTACTTTTGACAGAATTAAAATGATAAGCAAGCTCAACATCAATTCAACCAATAATCTGTTTTTAGTTCGTTCGCCCTTTTCATACAGGGTTAAAAACAGCAAGGGCAATACTGGAATTAAATATCTGCCTTGAATTCCATGTATTACTGGTGCTCCAGTATATGTCCATGTAAGATATTCAAGGACGAAAATGGTTCCTGTAATTAACAAAAATACTCCTAAAATAGTATATCTTTGCTTGAGATTTATTTTAAAAGAACCCTTATCAAAAGCAGCTACTAAAAGTATTATAAAGAAATACATGTAGTAAATCAGATTTGGAATAGGTGAATTTGCGTAAGCCCAGTTACCGACCACTATAAATGGAAGTTCTCCTGCATACTGGGATGAAGTGTTTAACATGGTTTGAATGAAGTCTATGGGATAATGCAAAATATAAAGTAATTGATCTTGGAGGGATATGCCTGGATCGAGGGGCATATACAGTCCATTAACCATAAAGTTCCAGAATGCAATTACTAGAACCCCGAGTAAAAACGTAAGTCCAAATATCTTGAACATTTTGGTTCTGCCTTCAAATTTCTTGGAAGGGATTAAGAAGAACAGAAGAATCAGCATGATATATGGCATTTTAGCTAAACTTAATAGTAAACTAATTAGTATTATTATTGCGATGTGTTTTGACGTTATTTGTTTAATGCCGTCATCCAGGGCTAATTTAAGGAAAATTGCAATGGTAAGAAATGATAATGAAATGGCTATACCGTCTGCCGAAAGGGAAGCTGCCTGAAATAGCGTCATTGGCATTAAAGCTATGACTAAGAAGCCCCATTTAAACACAGGAGTTATCTTAATTGCTAAAAATATGATGAGTAACCATAGTAATAGATTTCCGAATCTCCCTAAATACAGCAATATTAAGGGGGATAAATCAAACAATTTTCCAAGAGCTATACTTAATGCAGAGGCTAAATATGGGAGTGGAGAATAAGTTACCACAGCATACTTTGAAATATCTACAAAAGTATTAGTACTGCTTTTAAGTGGAAGATTTAATAGGTATTCCATGTCCATTGATTGATTGTTTAAAATGTAGTATTTCCATTTTTGATAGACGCTGTCTGTCATGATTTTTACAGACTCTGGAACTGAAACCCCTGCTTTATTTCCTATTTTTTCCGGAATTATATGTCCATTGCTTATGTCCCATGACTTATAATAATGTTCATATTCATCAGGAACCTGAAAAGGAGGAATTAATACTAAAAAAGCTATTCCATAAATCAATCCCAGAACAATAAATACATACTGCGGATTTAAACTCTTAATTCTATTCATCACAAGAGATATAGATTTAATTATATAAAAAGTAAACCGGCAAAAGATTCCGTGTGCATTTAATTTTACTTACAATTCATCCAGTATCTGGATAATGTATTATTGGCTTCAACTATTAAATATGGCCATTGTTAGGTACAATAGTTGTGGTATCAATAAGTATTCAAAAAGTTTTTGCTTTATTTGTTAGTGAATTTATTTTTGATATATGATCAAGTTAACAAATTTAAACTTTCTTTAATGATATAATGTTGAATTGCTCAATTTAACATCTAAAAGTGAAATGCAGTTAAAAATTTATAAAAAACATTGACAATTATTCAAGCACTTTAAAAGTGCCTGTAATTGCTACAACGGCCCGAGTATCTGTAACTCCAACGCCTTTGTACTCAAACAGTATATTGTACCTTTTCCCATTTTTATCAAATGATATGGATTCATATTTAACGTAGGGAACTGTATAATGTGCATAAATTATATCTAATGCATCTACATTATCTATTGTTATGTTCTGAACTTCTTCAACTGTATAATTGGCTGTAGTAAGATTAGTCGTGTTTTTCAGATCGTTTAGACTTGTTCCATCAACTTTTCCGGCACTATCAAGGTATTCTTTGGATATTTTAAACGTGCAGTTATAGTCCCAGCCACTTACACCTTCTACAAATACTCCATTTGCACTATTAACTTCTTTAATTGTATATTCATGAGGATATTCAAAGTAGATTCCGCTCTTATTATATATATTGTTTACGCCGGGGCCCCTGTCTTCATAAGTACAACCAGATGCGGCAATTATGAAAATTAAAACTGGAACTATGAGTACAATCTTATTCAAATGATAACCTCTATATTTTTTAATTGGGATAATATGATTGAGTATAATTAGGATTATTTCCATTGAATATAAATTTTTTTAGATAGATCTTTAATATGGAAAGTGATGTGGAGTAACTTTATTAAACGAGTAGAGCCGTAAATTAGAAAATTTGTTTTTGTATTATCTTAATTAGAAAAAGAGGGAGCTTTGATATCAATCAGCACTCAAATTAGATTAAAAAATTAAATACTGCTATTACCTAAACTGGAAATGACTATTTTCCCATTTTTTGTTCAACTGAACCCACTTTTTCTTCCATTGTTTTGTCTGTATCCCTTCTGTCGTCTATTTTTACGTGGGTTTCAACTCTTTGTGCGCCTTCTCTAAATATAGATTCGTGAGCGGCTTTTATTGCGGTGAAAAGTTTGTCAGGATTATCTGTTTCAATTAAAGTGCCCATTCCTGTTAGTTTATAGTTAATGCCATTATCTTCTAATGCAGATGTAGCAGCAGCTATATATTTACTTATGCTTGTATCACATGTCCCAACTGGGACTATGGTTAATTCTGCAGATATCATAATAAATTATATGTTTAATTTAGTATATCAACATTTTTAAGTGAAATAAATAACAAAAATTAAGGGTTTTTAAGGCTTAAAATTTTAAATTATAAAAAGAAAGCATTAGATGTCTTGAAAATACTTTTTTTCATGAGTTTCCAATGATTTTAAGAAAATTCTCCAGGGGTTTTTAATTTAACATAAACTATTTCTCAAATAACCTGCAAACCTATTTTGATCTGTTATGGTTACTCAGGAAGAATTCAACAAAAACATTGAAAACAATGTGAAAGAAACAATAGAAACATATGGGCTGATTGCACATGATGAAAAAATTGCAGTGGCCCTTTCAGGTGGAAAAGACAGTATTTTAACATTGCACATGCTGAACAAATTTAAAGAGGAATATAATCTTGATTTGGTGGCCATAACTATTGATGAAGGAATTTCTGGATACCGAAATGAAGGTGTGGAAGCAGCAAGGAAAAATGCTGAAGAAATAGGGGTCAAATTAATTGAAAAATCATTTTTAGATGAATTTAATTTTAAACTTGATGATATTTTTAGTTTTTATAAGAGCGCATGTATACCATGCGGAGTTTTCAGGAGATACTTACTGAACAAAACAGCCTATGAAGTTGGAGCCTGTAAAATTGCAACAGGTCACAACCTTGACGATGAAATTCAATCATTTCTTATGACGTTTGCAAGGGCAGATTTTAGAAGATTTTCAAAGTTTGGACCGAAGCTGAATACCATTCATGAAAAACTCATTCCACGAATTAAACCTCTCTGGAATGTACCTGAAAAAGATGTAGGAACATGGGCAGTTTTAAATGATATGGACGTTCATTTTGCAGAATGTCCTTATTCTCATATGTCTGCAAGGTCTAAAATAAAGGGATTTTTAAACAAGATGGAATCAGAAAGAAAGGGAACCAAAGCGAATATACTTAGATCATTTGACAAAACATTCCAGTTTGAAAAGAAGCCAGCGAGTTTGTATGAGTGTAAAAAATGCGGTGAACCGTCTTCAATGGATGTTTGTAAAGCGTGCGAAATGCTTGAAGAGATTAATGGTTATTTGAATGGTTAGTTTGTGTGATTATTTGTGAATTGGAATGTTATGGATGTTTGTAATGTATTCGGTGATTGAAGGATAAATAATTATTTAGAGTAGATTCTGGTCCAAAAATTAAAAAATAAAAGATGAAGGTTATTTAAAATAAGGTATTGTCCACTGCATTTACAAACCTTCTTGCATCCTGTAGCTTTTTAGAAGCTGAATCGAAATGATATGTTTCGTAAATTATAACAGGTGTTCCCTTATTTGCAATTGGTACTGTGACATACTGAGGGCTTGTTGGGTTTGGTGGGGTGTAAATTACCAGTGAAGGCAGTCTGTAAGTTATAGATCTAGCAATTCCAAGTGTGTAAGAACCTTTTGATATTGGATATAAGAACCTGTAATATTTATATCCGCTTGAAGCGCCGTGGTTTTCATGAACATCAAATACAAATGTTGGTTTAATTTTAATTACATCTGGGACAACGAATTTCTGTGCCAGCAGTTGTCCGTTCATTCTTCCTTGTGTATAATTTGACGCTGATTTAGTTACATGGACTTTATAGACTATATACCTATAATTTAAGCTGCTTGATGTGTTTTTAACAATATTTGCTACATCGTAACTAAATTCAGTTTCCAATGGATGAACGCCAGTTATGTACACAATCTTTGTAGGAGAATATGGATTTCCATAGGTGAACTTTTCTACATAACCGTATGAAGTGCTGCCTATAACGGCTGCAGAACTAGTACTAACTGCTGAGAACATCATTAACAGGCATAACAAAATTCCTATAATTTTATTTATTTAATCACCTCCAGTTACCTTTTTAAGATATTATAACAGCTCGAGGGTGTGGATTAGTTTAATAATCATTTAATGTTTAAATGAAGCTAGCTTGGAAAAGTAAATTGAAGATGTGGTATTTACTGATCAAAAGTTAATGGGTAATATCATATTAGTAATATTCCTATTTCCAGTATTAATAACTTTTCAATTAAGCATTAAAATACGTTTTAATCAGTTTAAAATGATTAGTATGATATAATAAGCCTTTAAAACAATTTAAAATTTTAACAATAAAAAAATATTACATTAAAAAATGCAATGTTTTTAGGAATAAAAATTAGGTAGATATTAACTCATTTATTATAAAAGAATGATTAGATCTTATTTTTTAACTTAACTTAATTCTCATCCTATGATCCGGGTGATGGTGCCTATTCCCTTACTCCTGCCTTCTCTAAATATGATTTTCTGCCCTTCTTTAACAGAAAAAGGCCTATATTTAAACTGCATTCTAACTTTACCTGTATCTCCGGCAGACATATACTCTTTGTCGAGAGGTTCAAAGATAACAGTTTCTGCAATTGTTTCTATATGAGTTATACATTCATAACCTTCTTTAATTGTTGTTGGATGTACTAATATGGCAACATCTGCCTCAAATTCCTTAACAGATCGTTTTTCATAGTTAGGGTCGCATAAAATCATGCCTCTTTTAATATCATCGATATTTGATCCTTTTATTGAGATTCCAACGACATCTCCAGCTTCAGCATAATCTTTTTTGTAGTAGTGCATTTCAATGGATTTTGCCCTAACATCCATAAATTTTCCAGTTCCATCGGGGCCTAAAAGCAGCTTATCTCCATTTTTAATTCTCCCCTGTCGCACTGTTCCGCTTACAACTGCTCCAACACCTACAACGGAATATATCTTATCTATATACATCATAAATGGTTTCAGTGAATCTTCTTCCTTTGCCTCAACTTCGAGATTTAAAAATAATTCATCGAGAAGTTCCAGGCCATCTCCAGTTAATGAAGAAACATTTATCACTGGGACAAGATGTTGATTGGCATGTTCTGCCACAAATTTAGCGTCTTCACATGTTTTTATCATGTACGGAATTCTTCCAACGAGTTTTAAAAGATTAAACACTTCATCTTTCGTCTCTTTTATTTTTTCTGCACTTACCATGTCAATTTTGGTAATTACAACAATTAAAGGCAGATCCATGGCCATTATAATTCCGATATGTTCTCTTGTAATGTGAGTTGGTCCCTGATCTGCAGCTATTGTAACAAGTCCATAGTCCAGTTTTTGGCCTACAATTCCTCTTATAGTTGTTCTAAGCCATGGTTCATGGCCTACAGTATCTACAAAGCATATGAGCTTGTCACAATCTTCAACAGCCTTCGCTTTTTCTTTTTTATTTAATGGATTTTTAACCCTTACAGGTTCTCTATTACAGAATCCATAGATTGCAAAGGAAAGATCTGCTGAAAGCCCTCTTTCTATTTCATGTTTCTGCAGATCTAAAAATATCCGTGTCCTGCCGGAGCCATCATCTAGGCTGCCGGTGGTTAACGTCCCAATGAGTGTGCTTTTTCCATGGTCTACATGTCCTGCAACACCTACAAGCATATGGTCTCGCTTAGAAAGGTCTTTTTTACCAATAAAAACTCGAGCTATATCGCCGTTGTTTCCAGGATACTTCTCAACTTTTAAAATAGTGAAATTTATCTCTTCTGCGATACTTTTTAAAACAAATAGTGATTCTTCCATTTTCTCATCTGAGAGTCCCAGAAGGTTTCCATCATCATCTACACCTATAAAATAAATAGCTTCTCCGCTACCCCGTTCCATCCGGTATTTCATCTGGGATGCAAGGCGCTGTTTTCTATCTTTTTGAAGATGATAATCTTTTTTAAGGCTTTCTTTAAATTCTATATTTCTTCTTTCACCTTTTTTTGTAATATTATAGATGCTGCTTGTCATGAGATTGAGCTATTTATAATTTATTAAATAAGGTAATATCAGATTTTATCGGCGGTTGTAAAAACCGCGCCGCCGTATTTCTCTTCCTGTAATTCTTTAACTTTCTGGATGGCTAACTGCACATCTTCAGTTTTTGCAAGGATACGTCGACTTTTAACCTTAAATACTTTACCGCAAACACATTTTTTTTGAATTACTCCTTCTTTGGAGTACATTGCGCGTCCACAGTTGCATCTAAATATGAGATACATGAAATCACGTGTTAACTTATTGAATATTATTTTTGTGTTAATTTTTAAATTTACTGAATTGTATTAATAATGTAACTTCACTTTATTTAAAATTTTTTAAAAAAAAGAATTTAAAAATATCTAATTTAGCCAGAAAGTTGGCTTTCGGTCTGCAATCATCCCCATCCAAAAATTTTACTTAATATTGGGTTGAATGTGTTAAAAATTGTAATAAGTATTGGATTAATGATTGCAGAAATTTTGAGAATTAATGGATAAAATACATTGGGTATCGTAAGGAAGGCCCCTATGGATGCGCCAATATTGGTCCCAACTACAACTATTAAAACTCTAAAGAGGTTGTTATCCCAGAAGTCCCTTAAACTTTCACAGTCTTTAAAACCTGCCAGGTCATCCATTCCTACTTTTCTTCCTTTGGCTTCTACAATTCCTGAAAACCATCCTGCAGCAAGAAGAGGATGTAAAACTGTTAATGGCGCCACGATAAATGCAGTTACTGCAGAATAAATTTTTGATCCAGATAAAATACAACCTGCAAAGGATAATCCGCTTGTTAGCAGCACGTATTGGAGAATACTGGTCTGTATATTAATTCCACTTAAAAATGCCATTGCAAATACTGCAATAAAAACAACGGGTATTAAAAATAGTAGAATCTGCATAAATGAAAATCTGGATTTTTTAATACCTAAAAGGTCGTAAAGTGGAGGGATATCTTCAGGATTATTAATGTATCTTGTAATTCCTTCTTTATGTCCGGCACCTACCACGGCAACTACACTTTCATCTGGAATATCTGTAAGCATTCTTGCCATGTACTGGTCCCTTTCATTTACCAGAACATCATATGCTTTGGGTGACATTTCCTTAAAATATCCCATAACCTCCTCGAGAGCATCCCCTTCAGTTATACTTTCAATATCTTCAATTTCTTCATCTTTGCTGAAGAAAGATGCTATTAAGCCGTATATGAACTTCATTTTTTCAATGATGCTCATTTTGTTTAATGCACGGTTCAGGGTTATTGAAATGTCACGATCTATTAATGCAATTTTTGCACCTATTTCGTTTGCCGCTTCTATTGCAGCCATCATCTCTGATCCAGGTTTAACACCTACATCATCACCTATTCTGCGCTGCATATATGATAAAAATCCGCTAACTAAGAACAAAGTCAGGTTGTCACCTTTAATCAGTTTTTTAATTTGAAATTCCTCTTTGGGAGTTTCAACCCCTTCTTTTTCATTTAATAGATTAGTATAACGATTAATATCCAGTTCAATAGCGACAACGTCTGGTTTTTTCTCTAAAATGGTATTTCGAACTTTTTCAACACTTTTTTCTGATACATGCGCTGTTCCGATTATTTCAAGTGATTCTGGTGCCATAGAAATCTCACGTTTTAATTTGTATAATTCTTAATGATCCCTTTTTCATATATGGGGATAATATCATATATATTTTTTTTAATACTAAACTTTATGTCTTCCAAAAATCCGAGTTTTTGGAGGGTCAAAGAAGACTTTGAATTCATGATTGCTTTTTTAACCATTTCTTCGTCTCTCGATGCCATGTATGCTGCCATGGCCATTTCATCAAGTTCGTAATTTTTAAGGTAAGATATTATTTCTCCAGCTCCAAGGAAATCTTCAATTGCAAATCTTCCTCTAACTCCTGCCATTACTATTTCTATATGATCTTCAGCAATTTCAGAAGCTTTTTGGGCTACAGATTTTGCATTTACAAATGATCCAACCAGTGCTGCTGCTTTTATTCCTTCAAGAATTCTGGTACCATTTGTAGTGGTAAGTACAAGGGTATCTCCGCTGAAATTTTGCATTTCAACCGGTGAATTTCCAGTATCAAATCCTGGAATGGGAGCTCCATCTCTTTCACCTGCAAGGACTGCATTGTACTTTTTGGCAAGTTCTACTGCGTTATCTTTATCTTTCACTGCTATAACTTTATTAAAATTATTTAGAGCAACATTTATAGTAGCGCTAGCTCTTAAAACATCTACCATAATTGCAACATCTCTAGAGATTGATTTATCTAAACTTAAAGAAACTAACATTAAAAACACCAAAAATAGGGAAATTTAACAAATAAAAAACGAAATTAGGGGGTATCTCATTAATTTTTTTTCAGTACCCAAATGTCTTTACAGAACAATTTTAACTAACTTTTTCAGCAAAACCAAAACGTCTTCTTACAGAAACAATTTTAACTTTAACTTCCTCTCCAGCTTTTGTACCTGGTACAAATACCACAAAACCATTTATACGGGTAATTCCATCGCCTTCTTTACCCACATCTTCTATCTTAACATCATATTCTTCCCCTTCTGAAATAGGGGCAGTTTTTGGACCTTGATCTGTTCCGAACAATTCATTCACTTCCTTCGACCAAAACTAAGTTGGTCTTATTTAAATATACGGTTAAGTTATTATATAAATGTTTTCATAACATTATTAACAACTGCTTATTTACAGAATTTAAGGAATTTCATTGATTTAAAATAGTATTTAAGTGTTTTGATCATGCATATAAAACTAATGATATATTAAACCAAACTAAAATTTGAATAAAAGGATGAAAATTTAAGAGGATGATGGGCTTGAATGACGATGATAAAACAATAGAATCAATGGTAGAAGAGTACAAAATGAGTATGGGCGGGTCATTTTTCAACAATTTCACTAAAGAACCTGAAAAAGATATTGAACTGGAAGAATTAATAATTAAAAAGGGGATAGATAATCATCTTTTTGATACCCATGAACTGTTATCAATTTATGATAATCTATCTGAGTATAATAAAAGGGAATTTTTCCAGAGAGTAGTCGTGGCATTTATTAAATTTAAATTTCAGGAAGATACTGTGGAATGATCTAAGTATGTCTAATATTGTTTTATTTAAATAATTATTTTATTTTCTATTATTTTTAGATTTAATTATTCTCCACCAGTTATAACGTCTAAATCTTCTTGTGTAAGTGGTTTTCCTTTTAGAAGTACTTTTTCTCCAATTGTATCGACCATATTGCATGGGATAACTTTGGTTTCTCCACGTCCTATTTTGCCAGTGATGCTTGCTTCTCGAAGTACAAGGCCTTCAATTCTGCGGTTTCTAAAATCTAAATCGATATCTTCTACTTCTCCAACTACATTTCCTTTTCCATCTATTACTTCTTTACCTTTGATATCATCTATTTTCATATTAATCACTCTTTTAATTAATCATAAATATTTTTAATTTAAATTACATTTTTTAAGCCAATTTGAACCTTTTTAAGATGTGCTGTTTAATAAATAGGATACACTTTTGTTTGTAATAATTATTATATTACTTTTATTATATTAAAAATTCGGTGAATTTCTAACGCCTAAAAAATTGAAAATTTTTTGATGATTTTAGCTGTGTTTGGTTTATTTTAACTGATAAAAACATCAAATTTAAATATTTTAAAACCAAGGGTAGACTATGAAATTTTCCTTAAAAGTTGTAACAACTCCTATGTGTGAAGAAATCGTAAAACTTGCAGGTATTTCAAACTATGTAGTAAATAAAACTCCAGATTCAGTTGGAGCAGATATAGCTGTTGTTTTATCTGAAACTAAATTAGCCACTAAATCTATTAAAATTAAACTGAATACGTTCTCACAGATTAAAGAAAGTATAGAAATGCTTTCTGAGAAGTTTGAAACTTCCCCTTTAGATTACGAAATTAAAGAAATTGTGGGATCCAAAAAAAATCGAAAGATAAAAGTAAAAGTTTATTCAAATTTTTTAAAGGAGATAGTAAAAGATATGGGTTTTAGCGTGGCTGATAAAGATTATAATTTTGTGGTTTATCCGGATTATATGAAAGATAACGTGGTAAATGAAGATGTAGAAACTGTTGAAATACCCTCCCACAAAAATGTGCCTTTATCTGCAATAGAAAGAGCTGAAATGAGGTATAACATTCTGGAGAAAAGATTATGTATGAAACCTTAACTTACACTGGAGGAGTTCACAAGCATGAAGAGATTACAGAGCTTATAGAAGATCTGGGAGGATTTGTACTTCAGGAAAACCTGAGTCAAATGGATCTCGTTATAACACTTGCTGTTCCAATAGAAGACGTGGATAAGGTCCAGGAAAAGGCAAAAGAGCTCCTTGGAACCGTAAAAATAGCCCCAATGGCAGGTACAGAGATTGCTATAGTTTCTCCAACTCTTGCAAGGCAGCACCTTCCTCATTCTGCGTGTGATATTTCTGAATATCTTAGGAGATATGGGGCAAAGGACAACATGATCGGGCTTTCCCGTGGAGCTGGAAAGGGCATATCTCGAATTTCACAGGATGAAAAAAAGCTAATCGAAGAACATGATCTGGCTGTTTTTGCACTTGGAAGCTTTAGGGAGTGTATATTAGACAAAACACATCTTTTTGAAGACCTTGAAATCCCTGTAGTCGTAACTGGAGCTCCGGATATAGATGTCGATGATATTCCAGGGGCAAGTGCATATGTTGGAGGATTGGGTAGAATTCCAAGCAGGCTTAAACGTGGAGAAAATATAAGGGCCCTAAGAAGTCTGGCTGAAACTGTTGAGGGAATCCTTGATGATAGAAGGAAAGAAATAACTGAAGATCCACCTATTGTGCCCTCAATACTTGTAAAAACGGAGATTGAAAACCAGATACCCGCAGTAAAAGATGTTTATTCACCAGCACCAGTTGTAAGTCAGCTGGATGGGGTAAGGGTTAAACTGAATTATGATGAATATAAAGATGAAATTGGAAAAGTTAAGGTGGATGAGTACATTTTAGAAGATGTTTCAGAAATAAGGAGATCTTTGATGTACGATTATATTCTGGTTAAGCTGTTACCTGAATCTTCTATTCTTTAGTTATAGCTCTAAATATTAAAAAAGCGCTTTGATTTTCACCTGATTTTTTATTTTATTATTAAAGGGGAGTTTATTATCTAATTATTTTTATAATTTAGAGATAATATAAAAAAATTAAAATATTATGTGATATAGAATTAACTATAAGAAGATTAAAAACTGGTTTTGTATTGGAGTCTAAAAATGAGGAGAATTATTCAGCTTGCTCTATTTTTATCTATATTTTTTTTAGGATTCTTAGCTATTGATTATTATATTTTTAATAGATTAGGCATGCTGTTAAGCGTATCTCAGACTATAATCACAATAATGGTAATTATATTTACCGCTGCTTATCCTGTTGCAGCGATACTTGAAGGTACCTTATCCAATGAATTTACGCGTATAGTTTACACGTTATCTGCTACGTGGATGGGTGTTGCACTTGTTTTAGGGTATACTCTTCTTGGTTATGAAATATTGAACTTTGTATTCAATATTCCGTCATTTACTGCAGGAATTGCAGTAATTATAGTCGCTTCAGTTATAAGTGCATATTCAATTGTTAACAGCTTGCATCTAAATATTAATGAAATTGAGATACCAATACTAAATTTAGAGCGAGAATTGAGAATTGCTCAAATAAGTGATACTCATATTGGACCTATCAGAAATTCTGGATTTATGAAAGAAATAGTTAAAAAAATTAGCCTTTTAAATCCAGATCTTGTATTAATAACAGGAGACCTTGTTGAAGGAACTGTAGGTTTACACCCTTCTATGTTTGATTCAATTAATAAACTTAAATCTCGGATTTTTTTTGTAACAGGCAATCATGATATGTATGAAGGGTTGGAAAACGTTTTTGAGGTTCTTAAAACTACGAAGATTAATATACTGCAAAATGAAGTGGTTGAATTTGAAGGTTTGCAGATAGTTGGTGTGGGGTATTCAACCCAGAGAAATTACCTTAAAACTGTACTTCCGGGGTTAAATATTGATAAATCAAAACCTTCACTTCTCATGTATCACGTACCTATAGAAGTTGAATTTGCAAGTGAAGCAGGTATTGACCTGCAACTTTCAGGACACACCCATAAAGGGCAGATCTTCCCATTGAATTTCCTTGGAAAACTTGTTTTTCCTTATTTCCAGGGATTATATAACCATAATGGAACACAAGTTTATGTATCTCCTGGAACTGGAACATGGGGCCCCCCAATGAGATCCGGTTCTAGAAGTGAAATAACCTTAATTAATCTCAAAAAGAAGTAATTTGGGATATATGTAAATATGGGCATTATGCTAATTTATTCACAAGTTAGTGCAGCTATATTTAAATTAGGATGGATAAATATCTTTAGATTTTTCATCAGTATATCTAGGTTAATTTTTAATTTTAATAGTTAAAAACTAATTTAAATGTTTTAATAAGCAATTTATTTATTCAAAAAAATTTAAAACGTATGCATGATAGTTATATATGATTTTAAAGAGTAATAAATTGATTTAAATAAATTAAAACTTTAATTTCTGCTTTTTTATTATGCTAAATATTGTTTACTTTTTAGTTATGAATAAATATTCAAAACCTTTATATAATAATTATGAATATATATTCATAACATGGTGAGGCCGAGAAGATTCAGAAGAATATTCCAGGAGCATCAAATCAGGTGCTTCAGACCAGATTTAAATGGAGATAATTGCCATGCTGATCCAGTAGAGGTTACAATGGATGAAATTGAAGCAATAAGGTTAAAAGATTATCAAGACCTTAAACAAGGAAAAGCAGCAGAGATCATGGATGTTTCGCAACCAACATTTCACAGGATTTTAAATCTGGCTCGAGGAAAAGTTGCAAAGGCCATTATTGAGGGTAAAATGATTAAAATTAAGGGAGGAGATTTTGTGGCAGATAATGAAAGGTATAAATGTAAAAGCTGTAGCTTTGAATGGTACAGCCCTGAAAAAGAATATGAAAAATGTCCGGATTGTGGATCCGAGTACATTTATAAAATCAGCACAGCTGAAGAGGCTCAAACACTCGCAGGACAACCTGGAATGGGAAGAAGGAGAGGATTCGGCGGTGGAATGGGAGCAGGTCAACCAAGAGTTTGTAAATGTCCAAATTGTGGATATGAATCCCCTAAAATACCAGGGGTTCCATGTAGAAATACCAAATGTCCGGAATGCGGCACTCAACTATGTGGGGCAGATTAAATAGTGGAAGATGGATGTGGTGAAAATAACTGTTATAAGCATACCTACCCTTGATAAAAGAGGTTTACTGGCAGACATTTCAACTCACTTTGGAAAAACACCCTATTTCACTTTAATTAGATATGAAGATGGAGAAATCAAAGATATTGAAGTAATTGAAATTTTTAGTAAGCATAGCGGCGGCTCTAAGACGCCCGCAGAGATCATAATGAATTCAAAAGCAGATATATTAATTTGTGGGAATTTAGGGTCAAAAGCTGTTTCCATGTTGGGTGATGGTGAAATGGAAATATTTTCAGGGGCATCTGGAAGAGTTAAAGACGTTTTAAAAGAATGGAAAAGGGGTAATCTAGAAGCTGCAGATGAAAATTCCTGTAATGGAAAGGACTGTTAAATTTCCTAAATTTATATTTAATTAAATCTTCAAATCAGCCATTTATATAAATTCAAACTACTTTTCGAGTTTGAATTTATATTTTTTATTTTTAGGATATAAAGAGGACAAATAACATGATTAAAGAACAGGAAAATCAGGAACAGAAATTAGCTTACATGCAACAGGATATTATTATTACAAAGAGAATGGACCAGATAAAGCATAAAATTGCAGTTATGAGTGGAAAAGGAGGAGTAGGCAAATCTACAATGGCAGTGAATATTGCAGCATCTTTTGCAAACAAAGGTTACAAAACGGGTATTATGGACGTGGATATACACGGTCCTAACGTTCCAAAAATGCTTAAAATTGGAAAAATAGGCCTTAAAGTTAATGAAGAGGGAATATTGCCTGTAGAAGCAGGAGAAAACCTTAAAGTAATGTCTTCACAGTTCCTTTTATCTGATGAAAATTCGCCAATAATATGGAGAGGTCCTAAAAAGACGGCGGCAATACGGCAATTTCTTTCAGATGTATCCTGGGGTAATCTTGATATCTTGATAATTGACTGCCCTCCAGGCACTGGTGATGAGCATTTAGCAATTTTACAGTCAATCCCATCCATTGATGGTATAATAATGGTCACCACGCCCCACACAGTATCTTTGGATGATGTGGAAAAATCCATAAACATGGTCAGGCATTTAAAAATCGAGGTACTGGGAATCGTAGAAAATATGTCGGGACTCATCTGTCCAGAATGCGAAACAGAGATACCTATATTTGGAAATGGCGGGGGCAGTGAAATAGCATCAAAAACAGGGATACAGTTATTAGGTGCTGTTCCTATTGAAGTTAGTCCTAAAGAACATAGTGGGTTATTAATTGAAAATGAGGAGTCTAAAACCTCGGAAAAAATACTGAAAATTGTAGCTAAAATTGAGAATATGGTACTAAATAATGGATCTACATGAAAACACCTGATCATTGGGGGCAGTTTGGGTCCTAAAATGAGTAGTGCAGTAATTTGCATTTTCAGGTATGAAAGATGGAATAATATCTGCATAATTGGTGAATAACATTGAAATTGTAAACAGGTGATGTATATGGTCAGAATAATAATTGATCACGATAAATGTGATGGGGAAAAATGTGAAGAATGCGCAGATGTATGTCCCATGGAAGTCCTTATACTTGATGGAGATAAAATTGTGATTCAAAATATGGATGAATGCAGTTTGTGCGAATCCTGTGTAGATGTATGTCCAAATGAAGCATTAAAAATTGAAGATAATTAATTAACGATTTGCAGTGGATTTAATTTAGACATGTCTTATGTGAGGTAATAATATGAAAACTGTATTTGGTCCTGTGTCATCATGGCGATTTGGTAAATCCGTAGGTGTAGACCCTTTATGTCAAAATGTTTGTTCTTTTGACTGTGTATACTGTCAGGTTGGCCCTACACTCAATAAAACAATTCAAAAAGAAATATTTATAAGCACAGATAGAATTGAAGAAGATTTAAAACGAGTTCTACCTGGAGCAAGTGCCGATGTAGTGACAATTTCGGGTTATGGTGAGCCAACCCTTGCAAAAAACCTTGATGAAATAATTGAAGTTATAAGGGGACTTACAGACTTGCCAGTTGCAATCATGACTAATTCTTCAACACTCCCTCTAGGAAAAATGCGAAGGACATTAAGGGACCTGGATATAGTTGTTGCAAAACTTGATGCATACAATTATTCTCTTTTTGAAGAAATAAACCGTCCTGTAAAAGGTTTACATTTTGGAGATATCCTAAAATGGATTAAAAAATTTAAAAGTTCTTTCGAAGGAAGATTAGAACTCCAAACTATGTTTATTGAAAAAAATAAGGATTATGCAGGTGAATTGGCAAAGATTGCAGCGGAAATTCAGCCGGATAAAGTTTATATAAATACTCCTTTAAGGCATTCGCCTGAAGGTCACCTATCAAAGGATCAGATGTATGAAATTGAGAAACACTTTGAAGGATTGAACGTATCTTCAGTCTATAACTCTAAAAAATACAGATCGTACAAAGAAGTGCTAAATGGAAGATCGATACAAGGATAACAAGTTGAACATGATGTGTTTGGATGAATAACGAAGCTAAAAATAACTTAAAGAAAGGAGGAAAAGCAGCTATAGATTCCAGCTTAATAAATCTTTTACTTGCATTATTTAAAGGTGTAATTGGGTTTTTATCTGGAAGTATAGCTTTAATAGCAGATTCTATTCACTCTTTTTCTGATATAGTTGCATCTCTGGCAGTATACATTGGATTAAAACTATCCATGCGAATGCCAGATGAAAAATTTCCTTATGGCTATTATAAGATTGAATCATTTGCATCTTTGATAATATCTGTAATAATAGTTATAACAGGTATAGAAATAGCTTTAGATTCTTATAACGCGTTTTTAAGTCCAAGTACAATCGAAATACCTCTTGTTGCCCTCTTTGCCGCTGCTCTTTCGGCATTAGTTTCGTTTTTACTTGCAAGATATAAACAGGAGATAGGTAGAACAATAGGTTCTCAGGCACTTATTAATGATGGAAAACACAGTTTTATCGATATATTTTCGTCAATAATCGTTTTTGTAGGTATACTATCCTCTTACATGGGTTATTTAAGAATACAGGGAATTTCAGGAATTCTGGTTGCACTTTTAATCATTTACATGGGCTTTAAATTGGCAAAAGATGATATACTTGTTCTTTTGGATGCCAACATGGATCCTGAAAAGATTGAAGAAATTAGAACTATTGCCGAAAATGTTGCTGGTGTTGAAGGGGTACATGCTATTAAAGTTAGAAGATCAGGTCCCTTTGTATTTGCAGAACTACATCTTGAAACCAAAAAAGGATTATCAGTGAAAAATGCATCTGAGATTACCGGAAATATAAAAAAGGCCGTAAAAGGTAGAATTAAAAATTTAGACAGTTTAACGGTTCAGATAGAACCTTTTAAAAAGGAAAGGTTAAGGGTTGCAGTTCTTGTGGAGAATAAAAAGGGTTTGCAGTCTGATATTTCTGAACATTTTGCCAGAGCGCATTATATTTTAATTGCAGATGTGGTCAAGGGCCAAATAATTAGTACTGTAGTTAAAGATAATCCCGGAACTACACTGGAGAAAAAGAAAGGAATTGAAACTGCTGAATTTTTAGAAAAAGAAAAGGTAGATGTTTTGGTAAGTACTGGAGTGGGTGAAGGCCCAAAATACGTTTTATCAGATAAATCGATAGATGTCATGGTCCCAAGAGGTAAGAATCTTGAAGAAATGATAATGGATGTATACAAATGATTGAGATAAACGAAGATTTACCTAAGTTAACAAAAAGCATTGAAGATTATATTGAAGTGATGTACAACTTGAGAAAGGTTAAAGGATCAATCAGGGTAACTGACATAGCTGAAAAACTTGATGTTAAGCCTTCAAGTGTGGTGGAAGCGGTTAATAAAATTTCCAAGCTGAAACTTGTATCCCGGGAAAAATATGGTGAAATAAAATTAAATGAAATGGGAATACAAATTGCAGAGGGTATTATACATAAGCACAACACCCTTAAAAAATTTTTAGATGTTTTAGGTGTTGATGATACTACTGCTGAGAAAGAAGCATGTGCAATGGAACACATATTAAGTAATTCAACAATTAACAAGATTGAAAAATTTACAGAATTTATTGAGAGCAGTCAAGATCAAGTTTTTTAAAATCATTCTATGAAATGTGTAGAGATTGGTTGATCAGTTCATAAATGGATTAAAAAAAGCAATATAAAAATTTTTGATTGAAGAGAAATATTTTATGAGCTAATTTTAATTTGTTAAAATTATCATTTCCCTATTACAGTATCATTTCTGTCACAGCCCTTATATGGTTTCCCTGCGATTTAGTTTCTTCTAACAATGTTTTAAATAAATTATCAGTCATAGCTACTGGAATGCTTCTAAATACGTAGGAATCCAACATTAAATTAAGGCAGCGTTCTTCTGCAATGCTCAATTCGTAATTCTTGTATTTATCACTTTTTATAAACAGCAGATTTTCATTTAAAGGAGTTTTAATTACATCATCTGCAAGGGGTGTTCCTGGAATTGGCTCTGCGATGCTTACAAAATAATCATCAAGCATTAATTCATCGGCAAGTTCGACTGTAGCTTCAAAGTCATCTTCACTTTCACCAGGATATCCGACTATAAAAGATCCAGCTATCTTGATGCTGTGTTTTCGTGCAGCTTCAATGGCGTCTTTAACATCATCAACTTTTATTCCCTTTTTCATCTTCCTCAGCATTCTGTCACTTCCAGACTCTATGCCAAAAAAGATCCATCCGTTGGTATAATTTTTAACAGCTTCCAGTATTTCATCGTTCATCATATCAATACGAATATCTGGAATTGTAAGATTTTGAGGGCCTGTTAAACTGCTTATTTCCTTTAAAAGTTCAGTAAATGCATATTCATCTGTAATTTTAAATTTTTTACTGCCGTATAAAGATCCGGTCCCACCACTTATAGCAATTCGCTTAGCTCCTTTTTTAAGAAATTCTTTGACTTCAATTATAATATCGTCAAGTGTCCGGCTCCTGACATCCCTTCCAAAGAAGCATGGCACCTGGCAGAATCCACAGTTACCTGGGCATCCTCTATGGGTTTCGATGTATACATTTGCTCCTCGTATGTTTTCAGATGAGATATCGTCAGGTATTAATGGTAATGGCCGTATCATAGGTGAAGATGCTGTTTTTTTAGTTTTGATTATTTCATTTCCCTTTTTAAAAGCAATGCCTTCAATTTCATTAAGTTGATCAGCTTCATGATCATCGGCCTCAATCTTTTCAAGAATTTTGAGGGTACTGCTTTCACCTTCTCCAATAATAACTGCATCAACAGATAGATATTTGAAAACAAGTTCTGGACTGTTACTTACTGGTCCGCCAACTATTTTAAAACTATTAATTTTTTCAATTTCTTCTCTGTATTTGAGTAGATGTATGGTAGAATGAAGACTTATTAAAACAACGTCGGCATCTATTATTCCTTCAAAACCTTTTTGAATATCTACATTGTATCCTGTATCTTTTAAAACACCTGCAATGAGCATTGCACCATAATTATAAAATTCAGGAGTTAAAACGGTAATCTTAATGCTTTTTGACATGATATCCCTGTATTCAATTTTTACTAATTTTACATAGTAATAATGAAGTTTAAGTAATTTAAATATTCATTTAAAAAAAACAGGTAGGGAGATTTTTAATCTATCTTCGAACTCCAAAGAAATTTATTGCGCCTATTAAATCTTCAAAAGCGATTAATTCTTGCTTTAGAGCATCTTGGGGGCTTAAAGTTCCGCTCATTTCCCCATCAGCAGTTAATTTATCAGGGCCTCTTGCAACCAGCCGATCTACCCCATCACTGCTTAAAACTTCTTCAGCAATTTTATCGTGTACATATGCACGGCCGGGTATTATCACAGTCTCTTTTAACTGGCTGAAATCTACCTCTTCAAGGTCTTTTTGAGTAATAAGGCATCCGATATCCTGATCTACTGCAACAACATTAACAAGATCAGACGCTTCAATATTTCCAATTATTTTTTCTATAAATGGAGCTGCAACTTTACTTGTTAAGATAGTGGCTTCGGAAGTGATTTTGGATAGTATATCTAAATAATCTTTATTTTTATCCTTTGAAATTGCAAAAGGAGTATCGTTGTCAGGATCGCAAAGTGGAGTTCCTGTAACTTTGAAATTGAATTCGTCGTTTATTTTTCTAACTAACGCTTCGAATTCGTCAAGTTCATGGGGAACTACTCCGTCTAATATTGGTTCATTACCTAATATTAAGCCTTGATTCCTGAAATTAGCGAATCGCATGAGTATAAATGCTTTGGCACCCCAGTCTTCTAAAGTGGAGCATGTTTTAAATAAATCTTCGCCGTCATTTACTCCAGGCACTATAACAGAAGCAGCATGTACCTCTGAGCTTTCACAGAATATTTGAAGGGCCTTAATGGATTCTTCGGCAGTTTTATCGTTTACCCATTCTCTTCTTATATTTGGATCTGTGGAGAAAACAGTAAATGTTACTTCACTAACTTCCTTTGAAACAAGATCTTCTGCCATTTTAGCATCAGTAATACCTTTACCGCTGGTATATCCAAGATGTATTGGGAGTCCAAAATCCGAGAATGCAGAAACGATGTCAAAGAGATAAGGGTAACAGCTTACATCTCCTCCACCACTTATATTTACTTTTAAATTAGCATCACGATAGTCTCCTAACATAAGGGAGTTTTGTACAGAGCTTATAACAAAAAAAGGTGATTGAAATTCGTTCCCTATCTCTCTAATACCAGTTGTACAGCTGTCACATCCAACTTTACCTAGCGAACAATTTTTGCATCCTAGAGCTTCTGTGCCTTTTACTTTTCTAAAGTAACAGTATTTACAAAAACCGTTACAGTCTTTTCCAGGTATTCCACCTACGTCAGCTACGATTTGCATAGTATCTACTTTGTTTTAACACATAAAATAAATAATTTCCTAAAAAAATTGAACTAATTGCATCAAAAAGTGATAAAATATACTAGATAAACATAAGACGATTATACTTTATAAGTCTTTCTACTTTAATCAGAAAGAAAGTTTAATAATATATAAGACTACAAATTCAGTCTCGTATATCAATATGTACTAAAAATGATTCTATTATAAATGAGTGCTGGCAAGGCTCATTTATATCGGAGGATTGGTACTTTAAATAGGAATTGATATGCGAAAATTTTCTCAGGAGGGAAAAAATGGCAAGATTTGAAGATAAGATCGACTTGTACGACGACAGAGGCAATCTTGTTGAAGAACAAGTTCCACTAGAAGCCCTAAGTCCTTTGAGAAACCCAGCGATCAGAAGTATCGTTCAGGGTATTAAGAGGACCATAGCAGTTAACCTAGAAGGTATAGAGAACGCTCTAAGATCCGGAAAGGTTGCCGGAGGAAAAATTTTAGGAAGAGAATTAGATCTCGACATAGTCGGAAATGCTGAAGCCATCGCACAAGAAGCAAAAGAAATGATTCTTGTGGAAGAAGGCGACGACACAAAAGTCGAACTTTTAGCAGGCGGAAAGAGAGCATTAGTACAAATACCATCACTAAGGCTTGAAGCAGCAGCTGAATACTCAGCAACATCATTAGTAACTGCGTCAGCGTTTATTCAGGCTATAGTTAACCAGTTTGACGTTGGAATGTATGATGCAAACGTGGTAAAAGCAGCAGTATTAGGTAGATATCCACAAACCGTAGAATACGCAGGTGGAAACATGGCTACCATGCTGGATGTACCTCAGAAATTAGAAGGTCCAGGTTACGCATTAAGAAACATTCCGGTTAACCACGTCGTTGCAACAACTCTCAAAAACACAATGCAAGCAGCAGCTTTGTCAACAATCCTCGAACAAACAGCTATGTTTGAAATGGGAGATGCAACAGGAAGATTCGAAAGAATGCACCTTCTTGGTTTAGCTTACCAAGGAATGAATGCTGATAACATTGTATATGATCTTGTAAAAGACAACGGTAAAGAAGGAACAGTAGGATCTGTTATACTGGACCTAGTTAACAGAGCATCTGAAGATGGTGTAATAGGCGTCGAAAAAGAAATGGGCGGCGACTTCAAATTATACGGAACAGATGACCTGGCCAAATGGAATGCATACAACGCAGCAGGACAAATGGCAGCTACTATGGTCAACCAGGGTGCTGCAAGAGCAGCTCAGGGTGTATCCTCAACATTGTTATACTACAACGATATTATTGAATTCGCAACAGGATTACCTGGTGTGGACTTCGGTAGAGCTGAAGGTGTAGCAGTAGGATTTTCATTCTTCAGTCACTCCATCTATGGTGGAGGTGGACCTGGTATCTTTAACGGTAACCACATCGTTACAAGACACAGTAAAGGATTCGCTATACCTTGCGTAGCGGCTGCAATGGCTCTTGATGCAGGTACACAGATGTTCTCCCCAGAAGCAACCTCAGGACTAATCAAAGACGTATACAGTCAAGTTGATGAATTCCGAGAACCACTCAAATATGTAGTGGAAGCAGCTGCCGACATAAAAGGCGATATTTAAGTAATCCGAACTTGGGGGCATTAAGTCAATGGATATCGAGATATTTCCACACAGATTGTTGAACGTAGATACCGCTGAAAGATTATTAAATGATCTTGATAGCATCGAAGGTATCAAAAGAATGATTATACACGGACCGAGACTTCCTCCAGTGAGAGAAGGACACCCAGACCGCAGAATTATGGTTGTAAGCGGAGAAGAAGTAGAAGTACAAGTGAAACCCGGTAGAATACTACTGGAAATCGAATCAGAAGACGTCATTGAAGATGTAAAAGAAGTTTGTGAAGATCATTTACCATTTGGATATAACATCCATATTGGACACTTCATAAGAAAACAGAAAACAGTTTCAGATCAGCTCAAATATGGCGAGGAATTAGATAATATTCCTGATGAAATGGTTGGATTAACTGACCAGAACGCACAACTCAGTGAAAGAGCACAAATACTAAAGAGGAAAGACGAAAAATGATTGGTAAAGGCACACACATCGTAGACTGCAGAGTAGCGATGGGTATGGGTGAAGGAGGAGGAATTGCTCAAAGGGGGACATTTGCCCAGAGTGGCAGTGATGTTTTAACAATAGCAATGTCTCCTGGAAGGAGACACATAACAAAACCAGTCTGTGAGATAACATTCGCGTTACGGGAAGCTAATATAATGACAAGTACTCTCGTGTTGAATGCCGGTGCCGGTGTTCCGCATGATGCTCCAGCAGCTGGAGGGGGCAGTCTTTTTGGACTTACTCCAACAGAAATAGAGCAAATAAACATGCATAAACTTATACTGGTACACCTCGGAGGTGTTAAACACCACATTGTGTACAAAGCCCGGTTAATACTTCGACATGTAGAGAAACCTTGCGTAATCATTTGTGAATATCCAGTTGACTTTGAAGATTTTGCAAAGATTGGTGTCAAAACTAAAGCTGTAATGCCCGAGGAGCCTAAAACAAAAGGTGAAATTGTGGATATAATAAGCGGCGTAATTAGAGGAGAAACCAGTCCCCAAGAAAAGTTGGATGAAATTATTAGAAAAGTTAGGTTAGCACTAGGAGGTGCATGATAATGGCAAAATATTATCCTGGAACAAGTAAGGTTGCCCAAAACAGAAGTAATTTCCAAGATCCAGAATATGAACTTGAAAAACTGAGGGAAGTCTCTGACGAAGATGTTGTAAGCATACTCGGACACAGAGCTCCTGGTGAGGAATATCCAAGCGCTCACCCACCACTTGAAGAAATGGATGAACCAGAAGACCCGATCAGGGAACTCGTTGAACCTGTCGACGGTGCTAAAGCCGGTGACAGAGTAAGATACATACAGTTTACTGACTCCATGTATTTTGCTCCAGCTCAACCATATCTCCGATCAAGAGCATATTTATGCAGATATAGAGGAGCAGATGCAGGTACTCTCTCTGGAAGACAAATTATCGAAGCCAGAGAAAGAGACCTTGAAAAAATCTCAAAAGAACTCCTTGAAACTGAATTCTTTGACCCTGCAAGATCAGGTATAAGAGGAAAATCTGTTCACGGTCACTCCTTAAGGCTTGATGAAGACGGTATGATGTTTGACATGCTCAGAAGGCAGATCCTGAACAAAGAAACTGGACAAGTAGAAGCCGTCAAAAACCAAATTGGTGACGAACTCGACGAACCAGTAGCTTTAGGAGCTCCATTAGACGAAGAAACCCTTAAAGATAAAACCACCATTTACAGAAAAGATGGTGAAGCATACAGAGACGACAAAGACGCAGTTGAAGTATGTCAAAGAATACACGTACTAAGATCCCAAGGTGGGTTCTATCCTGAATAATCAGGAGGGTGATTAATATGGCTGATAAAAAATTTATGGAAGCTTTAAAAAAGAAATTTGAAGAAGCCCCAGAAGAATCTAAAACTCATTTCTACGACCTTGGTGGTTGGAAACAATCTGAAAGGAAAACCGAGTTTGTAAAAGCTGGTAAAGAAATAGCCGAAAAACGTGGAATTCCGATGTACAACCCAGACGTTGGTACACCACTCGGCCAAAGGGTACTTATGCCTTACCAGATTTCAACTACCGACACATACGTGGAAGGTGATGACTTACACTTTGTAAACAACGCTGCAATGCAACAGTTCTGGGATGACATAAGAAGAACTGTTATTGTGGGTTTGAACACAGCACACAACGTTATTGAAAAAAGATTAGGTAAAGAAGTTACTCCTGAGACAATTACTACTTACCTAGAAACTGTAAACCACGCTATGCCTGGTGCAGCAGTTGTTCAAGAACACATGGTGGAAACAAACCCATCATTAGTATACGACAGTTACGTGAAAATCTTCACTGGTAACGACGAAATAGCAGACGAAATTGACCCTGCATTTGTTATAAACATCAACAAAATGTTCCCTGAAGAACAAGCTGAAGTTTTAAAAGCTGAAGTAGGGGACGCAATGTGGCAGGTTGTAAGAATACCAACTATAGTTTCAAGGACTTGTGATGGTGGTACAACTTCAAGATGGTCTGCTATGCAAATTGGTATGTCTATGATTTCTGCATACAAACAAGCAGCAGGGGAAGCCGCAACTGGTGACTTCGCATACGCTGCAAAACACGCAGAAGTTGTACACATGGGTTCATACCTCCCTGTAAGAAGAGCAAGAGGGGAAAACGAACCTGGTGGAATTGCATTCGGTTTCTTGGCTGACATATGTCAGTCTTCAAGAGTAAACATGGATGACCCAGTACGGGTAACCCTTGATGTTGTTGCATCTGGTGCAATGCTATACGACCAAATCTGGCTTGGTTCATACATGTCAGGTGGTGTAGGATTCACTCAGTACGCTACAGCAGCATACACAGATAATATTCTTGACGACTTCACATATTTCGGTAAAGAATATGTAGAAGACAAATACGGAATGACAGAAGCACCAAACACTATGGAAACAGTTCTAGATGTAGCTTCAGAAGTTACATTCTATGGATTAGAACAGTATGAAGAATATCCAGCACTTCTTGAAGATCAGTTCGGTGGATCACAAAGAGCAGCAGTTACTGCTGCAGCTGCAGGTTGTTCAACTGCATTTGCAACTGGAAATGCACAAACTGGTTTAAGTGGATGGTATTTATCCATGTACTTACACAAAGAACAGCACTCCAGACTTGGATTCTACGGATACGACCTTCAGGATCAGTGTGGTGCTGCAAATACATTTGCTATCCGTGGAGACGAAGGATTACCTCTTGAAGCAAGAGGAGCAAACTATCCTAACTACGCTATGAACGTAGGTCACCAGGGAGAATACGCAGGTATTTCTCAGGCAGCACACGCTGCAAGGAAAGATGCATTTGTATTTAACCCACTGGTAAAAATCGCATTTGCAGACGATAACTTAGCATTTGACTTCTCTAACGTACGTGCTGAGTTTGCAAAAGGTGCATTACGGGAATTCGAACCAGCAGGAGAAAGAGCTCTTATCTCTCCAGCTAAATAAATAGGTGTAACGCAAACACCTATTTTTTTTATTTCATTGAAAACGAGGAGGAAAAAAACATGGTAGACCCTATGATAACAGGATTAGGTGTTGTTGCCCTTATGGGAGCTGCTGCTACTATTGCAGGAGCTGCTGAGGACCTTGAATCAGATATCGGTTCTATGAGTAACCCAAACTCTCAGGTTCAACTGGCCCCACAGATGGGTAATGTTCACAGATTGTTTAACAAGGCTGTATCAGGCGAACCAGTACTTTGGGGTACAATGGTCGGTATCGCAGGTTCATTAGCATATGTTCTCATGGCAACAATACACCTACCAGTCATAATGGCGATAGCTGCAGGTGCAGCAACAACTGCTTTGGTTCATGCAGTATATTCTACAACATCGTACTTAGGAAGGATTGTTGGTCAATCCCAATTTAATCAGCCTGTGTACCTTGATGTAATAACATCACACTTAGGACCAATAGCAGGACATGGATTTATTGTAACATTTTTAATAGTAGGATTATCATACTTAATGACCTTACCAATTCAAGGATTAGGACACCCGTTCCCATTACCACTGCTTGCAGTGCTCTGGGGAATAACAATAGGTGCTATAGGTTCATCCACTGGGGATGTTCACTACGGTGCTGAAAGAGAATATCAGCAATACCCATTTGGTGGAGGTATTCCAGTTGCTATTCATGGTGACGTGACCAGAAAATCAGAATTAGGTCCTAGAAATAGTATAGATGTAGTTTATTTCTGTTCTAAATATGGTGGACCTGTAACCGGATTTGCTTTCGGTCTCATTGTATTCTTAAGCTTCTGGATTACCATAGTCTTTGGAGTACTAGGTGGGGTAATTGCAGGTATTGTGATAATCTTACTCTTGATAATCATTAACAACAGGGTAGAAGTATTTGCCAGAAGCAAGTACGGACCATACGAGAGAGATTAAGGAGGAATTATATGGATCCATTATTATTAATCGGCGCTGTAACCGCTGGTGGACTCCTAATTGGTGGAGGTGTACACTTCATACCTGTAGGTGGTGCTCCAGCAGCTATGGCAACAGCAACAGGTGTGGGAACCGGTACTGCTATGCTTGCAGCTGGTAGTGGTATGACAGGGCTCATAACAGCAGCTGCTATGACCGGCCAGTCACTTCCACTTATCCTGGCAGCAGGTGCTATTGGTTCAGGTTTAATGATAGGTATAACCATGCTTGCAGGTAACTTCATATACGTATGGGGTGTAGGATGTGTACCATCATCAGCAAAAGTAGATGTAGACCCAATAACCAAAATGGAACAAAGTAAATATGTAACACCAGGTACCGAAGGTCATGGAATACCTACCGTTTGTTTTGTAAGCGGAATTATAGGTGGACTTTTAGGTGGAATTGGTGGAGGATTAATTTATTACGCTCTTTACAATGCACTTACTGCAACCACAGCTTATGCAGTACCTGCAGGATCAACATTATCTTTAGCTGCCGCAACACTTGCAGGAATATTCGCTTTAGGAACATTCTTCATAAATGCGGTTGTAGCTTCCTATAACATAGGAGGTACTATAGAAGGATTCCACGATCCTAAGTTCAAAAGGCTCCCTAGAGGAGCATTAGCTTGTATAATTGTATCACTTGTGGTAGGAATTGTAGGGGCACTATTAGTTCAAGGCGGAGGTGTATTATAATGTCAGCAGCAGGCGGAGGACCCGCAGGTGCAGATGTATCAGCTTCAAAAACTATAGCTCTTGGAGTTATAGGTGGCCTTGTAGGTATATACTTAGCACCATTCCTTGGTCCAGTAGTTGGAGCACTTACAGCATCACTCGGTGCAGTCGCAGCCATAATATGGGGTGCTGACGCTATAAGGAGAGTTGCAAGTTACGGTTTAGGTACTGGTGTACCTTCAATCGGATACATGTCACTTGCTATAGGTGTCATAGGATCATTAGCTGGAATAGCAGGCGTAGCCCTATTCGGATCAAGCTTAGCTCTTGCAGGTCCTGTTTTAGGATTTGTTATAGCTATGATAGTAGGTGCAATAGTTGCTTTAGTAGCTAGAAAAATAGTTAAAATGAAAATACCAGTTTTAGTACCATGTACAACTGAAATTGCAGGCGCATCTGCTTTGTCTGTAATTGGATTTTCAGTAGCTATAGCCGGAAGTTTATCAATGGCAGCAATACAGACTTCAGTTGTTTCAACTGGATTTATAGCACTGCTCTTTATATTAAACACAATGGCTGTCCAGCATCCATTTAACGCATGTTTAGGACCAAATGAAAAACAGACAAGGACCCTTAAACTCGCTGCAGCAACTGGTTTTATTTCCATGGCAGTAGTGGGCTTGATAGCATTATTAGCATCAGGTAACGCATGGGTCGCTATAGTTCCTATAATCGGTACTTTAGCATGGTTGGTATCAGTCAAAGCATTTATAGGCGCATCAACCGAAGACGCAGCATCAGTTGCATGGTCTGGCATGCCTAAAGAAGAGGAGCTCTAAGGAGGAATAAAGATGGCAGAAATTTTACCTTTAGTAAAAGTTGTTCCTGAAATGAACCTGACCCTTGACCCTTCTACAGGTAAATTAGGGGCCGCAGTAGGCGGTGCAGTAATAGTTTCCTTAGACACAGTAAACGAACAATTAAATGAGTTAGAAATTGCAGTAGAAGATTTATATACATCCCTAGATCCAACAACTGTTTCCCCAGGATCATATCCTGGAAGGGAAGGAGCTTATCTGAGTGCAGGTAAACTAACCAACGTGGTCTACGGATTTATAGTAGGGCTAATACTGCTTGTAGCTCTATTTGGAATTTAGGAGGTGTTTTAGTTGGCTGATAAGAAATCACCCGCAGAAGGATGGCCTGTGGTTAACGGGGATTACATAGTTGGTGACCCTGAAAGCCCTGTAGCAGCAACAACACTCGGATCACACAACGAAGACGTAGTTGCAGCGGCTGGGACTGCTCTTGCAGGACCATGTAAAACCGAAAACCTCGGAGTCGAAAAGATGGTTGCAAACCTGATATCGAACCCTAACATAAGATTCCTCATATTATGTGGATCTGAAGTGCAGGGACATATTACAGGTCAAAGTATAGAAGCACTACATGCTAACGGTGTAGATGAAAAAAGGAAAATTGCCGGTGCAACCGGTGCTATACCATTCATCGAAAACATTCCGGATGAAGGAATAGAAAGGTTCCAGCAGCAGTTAGAAATCGTAAGTATGATTGATATAGAAGATGCTGGACAGATTCAAGCTAAAGTTAAAGAGTGTATTGAAAAAGACCCAGGTGCATTCGAAGAAGAAGCAATGGTCATTAAAGTGGAAGAAGGTGGCGCAGAAGAAGAAGAAGGCGAAGAAATAAGGCCTGTAGCTCCTGAAACTGCGTTAATCGAAGCTAGAATGCGTAACATTCAAACCCAGGTTAAAAGCGTGGGCGGATTACAGAGAATGTTTGCAGGTATGTACTCTGGAAAAGTTCAGGGAATCATGCTTGGTTTAGCCTTTACACTGGTCATTGGAACCATACTACTCTTGAAATAATGGGGGTTTTAGATGTTAATATCAAATAAACCTAATGTTAGAGGCATAAGAAAAGTAGCAGAAGATGTAAAATACCGAGCAGGATTAATCGGTAGAGATCAGAGGTTATTTGCCGGACTTATAGCCACCAGAATTGAGGGTATGGTTATGGGTTTTATACTGGCAATACTCTTAGTAGGACTCCCAATTTTATGGGTAATAAAATAAGAGGGGCATGATAAATATGGCAGAAGATAATATACCAACTGTAATTGTCCCGTCCGACGATTTCAATAAAGCTAATGAGAGATTAGACGACATGGAAGAAAAAGTAGAATTCACATGGGGTGAAATCTCTCAGAGAATGGGTCAACAGATCGGTAGGGATATAGGTATCCTATACGGAATAATAATAGGACTCATAATCCTGTTTATAACATTCAAAGTAGTAGCAATAGGCGCAATACTACAATCTTTAGGCGTGTAAATTAGGAGGTTTACATATGTTTAGATTTGATAAAGAACAAATTGTAATAGATGTTGCCGGAGTTAAAGTTGGAGGCCAGCCTGGTGAATATCCGACTGTTTTGGCAGGTACCATATTTTATGGTGGACACAAGATTATAAGTGATGAAAAAGCAGGTGTCTTTGATAAAGACGCAGCTGAAGAACGTATAAAAACAATGGAAGAAATGTCTGATGTTACTGGAAACCCATGTATTGTACAGACTTTTGGTGCAACACCAGAAGCAATAGTCAAATACCTGGAATTTGTAGGTGACATTTGTGACAAACCATTCATGATAGACTCAACTTCAGGTGAAGCTAGAGCTGCAGGTGCAAAATATGCTCAAGAAGCAGGATTAGCTGACAGAGCTATATACAACTCACTGAACATGGCTACAGAAGCATTTGAAGTAGAAGCACTTAAAGAAACAGATATCACATCATCCATCGTTCTCGGTTTCAACCCAATGGAAGCTGGTGTTGACGGTAAAATCAGCATCTGGGAAAACGGGGGATCCGCATTAGACAAAGGTTTATTAGAAACTGCTGAAGAATGTGGAATCGATAAACCATTCATGGATGTAGCTATTACTCCTTTAGGTCAAGGTGCAGGTCCTGCATGCAGAACTTCCTTTGCTGTTAAAAGCAAATGGGGATACCCAGTTGGAAGTGGTATCCACAACGTTCCATCAGCATGGGACTGGTTAAGAGGATACAAAAAAGAACACAAAGAAGCATGGCCTGTTTGTGACATAGGTTCCAACATCGTCCAGCAAATGGCCGGTGGTGACTTCGTATTATTCGGTCCTATTGAAAACGCTAGAATGGCGTTCCCTGCATGTGCTATGGCTGATATATTCATAGCAGAAGCAGCTAAAGACATAGGAACTGAAGCAGTCGAAGGACATCCAATGTTCAAACTGTTATAAGTTCTAAAAATTAAGAGGCGGTTCAAATCGCTCTCTTTCTCTATTTTTTAAGGTTTTCCTTATTTTAAAGTTAATTTTCGTTGATTTTTTAAAAAATACGTATTTTTACATTATTTAAAAATAAATTATTTTTCAAATTTAAAGAAAAATTTCACAAGATTTATATTATTTTCCATTAAATCTATTTACAGTTTTAATTTTAGGGGGTATTTCATTGTCATTATTGGGGAAAATATTCAGCAGAGGTCCAAAACCAGTTATAGCAAAAAGCAGGTATGTATCAATTGAAGATGTAAAGGCAACAGCATTTACCAAAAAAAGAGCAGGTGCCGGGCTTTCAACCAAGCCTGAGACTTATTATATTGTGGCTTCTGTAGAACTTGGAAACACAACCACAAAATGTATCCTTACAGCTACAAATCTTGAAACAAGTAGAACTTATCTTCTTGACAAGACAGTTAAAATGACCAGGGATATCCGGCCGCCAAAGCCTGGGGAAAATGTCTTTGGTGAAACTGTATGGGAAGTAGAACTTACAAAAGAGTCAGTTTCTGAAATGGTAAGAGACACTATTCTTGAGTCAATAAAACGTTCTAAAATTGACATAGAGAAAGATCTGGATTTTGTTGTGCGTTCAACAGGAGTTACTGCAGGATTTGCTTCTCCTAAAGAAGTTGGAGATCTTATAATTGCCCTTGCAGACGGATGTCTTGATGCAGGAATCCCTCCGAGTAAGATGGCACCTGCAATGTCTAAGGAAAGCTTCCCTGAAAGGTTAAGGGATTACACATTGATTGAAAAGGTTATGTTTGACGGTGCTGTTGTAAGTGTGCTTCCACCTACTGGAAAGGCTGTTGTTGCAAATGAAATGGAAGGGGAACTCGTTACTGCAGGTATCAAAGTCGGTGCTAAATGGACTAATATTGATTTCCGTAACCCATGTGTTTCAATGGATTTTGGAACAACTCTTGCAGGAAGGATAACAAACGGGCAGGAACCTTATGCACGGACAATTGGAAACTTCTGCGGGCTTGCAGGGGCAGTATCTGATGCAATAATACGTGGAACTGAAAAAGTAGATAAAAGGGGAGGAGCAGCTTTAGATCTTTATTCTAGAGACATATTAAAAAAAGCTGACTGGAAAGCAGCTGAAGAGTATGCAGCACGTGTACATGATCATATAGATATAAGAAAAGTCCCTGAAAACAGGGATAGATTTGGAACAGTACCTGTAGATCCGAAGGCAGCATATGATGCAGGAACAACCCTTATAGGGTGCGATGTAGGTAAAAATGGGGATAAAATCCCTAAATTAACTGATATAGGTCATGAGATTTACTCTGATAGTGGAATACACACACTTTTTGCAACACTTGACTATGTAAGTGCAAATATTGTAAAAAGATTAGGTGACGAAGCTTTTGAAGAAGGAGTTGTTGAACCCGGTTCCATGCTTGGGGTAACAGGCCGAGCAGGAATAACTGGAAGAAAACCTGAATTTATCCTTGATTATTCTAAAGATAAATTCAGCGGCACTATCTTTGTATCTGACGCACTTGCAATGGGCGCTGCTGTAATGGCAAGGTGTATGAATTCCATGGGAACACCACATATTCCTATCGGCGGAAAACAGGGCGGTGCATGTATACTGGGCCAGCGAAGAAAACTGCAGAAACAAAAGGGTATGATAGATTAATTAAACCCCTTCTTTTTCCTATCTTTTTTTGATTTTCTTTTTATTTACGTGAACTATTCTTTAATATTTATAACTGTACTGAAATCACTATTTTTACATAATATGGACTAAAGGATCCAGCAAGCCATGGAAAATAATGCTTTTGATGATGTTAAAAGTAGAAAATTTTGCAAAAAATTTAGAACAACTGTTGATATGGTCCTCTTTTTTGAGAACAAATCATAAAAACGTTGATTTAATTAAAATAAATTTTAAAATAAAATAAGTAAAAGTTGTAAAAATTAGAAATTTTTACGGTTGCAAATCCGAGCGTGCGAATCTTTCGTTTTTGCATGCCCCGAAATTCTTTTGGAATTTCGAGGGATTTGCAAACATTGAAAAAATCTTTAATTTTTACGGTTGCAAATCCGAGCGTGCGAATCTTTCGTTTTTGCATGCCCCGAAATTCTTTTGGAATTTCGAGGGATTTGCAAACATTGAAAAAATTAGAAATTTTTTCAAAAGGACTTTAACTCTTCTAACCTTTTTATTCTCTCATTTATTGGAGGGTGAGTTGAAAATAAATTCATTAAAGTTTTTGTTTTTCCTCCAAATGGATTTACTATGAACATGTGGGCTGTAGCTGGATTTGCGTCCCTCATTGGTCTTGAACTGGTTCCCATTTGAAGTTTTCTAAGTGCATCTGCAAGTGCCCATGGTTTTCCAGATATCTTTGCACCGCTTTCATCAGCTTTGTATTCTCTAGTTCTGCTTACTGCAAGTTGAACAATTGTGGCAGCTACTGGAGCAAGTATGGACATTGCAATTAGTCCTAATAAATCTTCTCCATCTTCTCCACCACCAAGAAATGCAAACATACCTGCATAATTTGCAATCAGGACTATAGCTCCTCCCACTGTGGCAGCTACTGCACTTATCAATATATCTCTGTTTTTAACGTGTCCAAGTTCGTGAGCTATAACTCCTTCAAGTTCGTCTCTACTTAGCAAATTCAGTATGCCGCTAGTTACGGCTACAACTGCTTTTTTAGGGCTTCTACCAGTAGCAAAAGCGTTTGGAGTTGCACTTTCAACTATTGCAACTTTTGGTTTTGGAATTCCTGCGTTCTGCGCAAGTTCTGATACAATTGAATGGAGTTCTGGAGCTTCATGTTCTGATACTTCCCTTGCACCGTACATCTTAAGCACAATTTTATCTGAAAAGAAATATGAACTGAAGTTCATGATCATTGCAAGTAAGAAGAAAGCTGACGCTCCAAAAAGTCCTACTCCAAATAATGATCCTATGAAATAACCTATGCCTATTAATAAGCCGGTTAATGCACCTAATAAAAGTAATGTTTTGATGTTTTCAAACATTTGATTATCACCAGATTTTTAAACGTTGATCTTTTTTCAATCTTTTTATTTATTCAGGTTACTAAAAGATCACAATACTATAAAATGTAAGTTTAGGTATATAAACTTTGTGTGACTAAATCTAAATTATAAATAATTAAATTTTCGGTGTTTTCAGATGGTAACTGCTTTAATAATGGCTGGGGGAAAAGGAACAAGGATGAAACTTGATGTGGAAAAACCACTTGTTGAGGTAAATGGAAAGCCATTGGTTCAGTATGTAGTTGATGCACTTAAAAATACAGATAAAATCAGTAATATATTAGTTGCGACAAGTAAAAACACTCCAAGAACTGAATCTTTCTTAAAGGAAAGGGGTATTGATACAATTGAAACTCCTGGAGACGGCTATGTGCAGGATCTTGGGTTTATTATTTCAAACTTTGAGTTAGATGATATTTTACTTACAATTACTGCAGACCTACCCCTTGTAAATAGTGATATAATTAGCCATGTTCTTGAGGAATATGAAAAATCTGATAAGCCAGCTATGAGTGTTTTAGTTCCTATTCATGTATTTGATGGATATGGTATCAAACCCACCATGATATTTGAGAATTTAATACCATCTGGATTAAATGTATTAAGAAGTATTAATAAGGCACAAGATGAGAAAGTTTTAATTATAGAAAGGATAGAACTAGCCTTAAACATTAATACATATGAAGACATAAAACTTCTTAAGAATCTATTGGGTGATCAGGATGAATGAAGAGAGGAAACTTATTAAGGGAGAAGAAAAGATCTGGAGCGAAATTAAAGGATATCAGGTTGCAACCAATAATGCACGTATATTGGGAGAACTGGACGAGCTTATAATAAATGGTAAGACTGGAAAAATAACTGATGTCGTCATAAAAGTTGAAAAAGGCCGAAACATAAACGTTAAAGGTGCAAAGAAAAAAGGAGATCACCTTTTAGTTCCATTTGGAAAAGTTGAAAAAGTAGGCGAATTTATAATAATTTCAGAAGCCTAAATTTTCTATTTTTTCTACATTACTATTTTTAAAATATTTGATTATTTTTAATTTAAGGTCCTTTATAAAGAGGATGAACGACAGAGTTTCTTTCGCTTAAAATTTCATCAATTGAAGGTTCCTTGGTAAATGCTCTTCTTATGGCTAATCTTGTGGCTTCATAGTTATTTCTGTATATTTTATCATTGTCTTCAGCACCGGGATGTATGAAGACGCTGCAAACTATGCAAATGTCTTCTACTGTATCTTCAGGAATAGTTTCTTCTTCCACACATTCTGCAACAGCCATTGCCACACCTTTTTGTGCAGGTCCAAATATCCTCAAAACATCGTCTTTTCTTCTAAGTGAAACCTTAGGTGATATCAGCGTAACTGGTTTTGCTGTAAGATTAGGTGCTATAATTGCAAAAAGAGGAGTATGTTTATCCATTTGATTTGCAAGGGCATTAGCAAATGCTTGCCCAACAGGGCCTTCTTTATCTCCTATTAAGAGATCTATATGTGCAACTTCTACTTTTTCTCCAAACCGTGCTTCTCCAATTAAATACATGGTACTACCTCTGATTTATTTTATGTATTTAATTGAATTTAATATTTTTTGAGATTATTTTCCTAACAAACCCTAAAAATAGTTTTGTCCTTGATGAAATTAAAAAAGAAAGAAAATTAAAAAGTAGTTTAAAAATAAAAAATTACATGCCCTGTAAACTCATATCAAGCATTCTTTTGGTTTCATCTGCAAGTTCTTGAGGCAGTCCTGTAATGTCCATACTTAAGAATCCTCTTACAATCATAGAAGCAGCTTCTTCTTCTGTAAGTCCTCTGGACATTAGGTATAAAACTTCTTCTTCCGCTATTTTACCTACTGCAGCTTCGTGAGATAGTTCTAAATCTCTGGCGCTACCTTCCAGTTCTGGAACTGCATATATCATAGAATCATCAGATAGAACAAGACCATGACATTCTAAGTGTCCCTTGGTATCATGCATTCTACCTGCTAGATGTCCTCTGGCATAAACTTGAGAGTTATCCTTGGAAACTGCCCTTGAAATCATTTCTGTGCTTGCTCCTTCCCCTTCTAGATAAACACGTGATCCCATATCTAATATGGAGTCCTTCTGGCCCCCTAGAATTGACTGGAATAAAACTTTAGAATTTTTACCGCTGCAGTAAGCTGTTGGATAAGACTGAATACTTCTAACAGGGCTTGTAAGGATATAATTGCTTATATAAGTTGAATCGTCTCCACACATGACTCCTGTTCTTGGGCGTACATCTACCTGTTCTGCCCAGTTATGTACCATTGTAAATGTAATTTTAGATCCTGGTTTAAGGTAAAATTCTGAAACTCCTACGTGAAGTGCAGAGCTTACGTCTTCTCCAGTGGCACAGCCAGTTATAATATGCAGTTCTGAATTTTCTTCTGCAATGATTATGTTGTGGGCAGTCTGCATTACCTTTTCATCACCGATGAACATACATGCCTGTAACGGGAATACTTCTTTAGAACCTGGTAAAGATCTTATGAAATAACCACTGCTCCCTTCTTCGGATTCTCTTATTGCGGTTTGTGCAGTATATTTATCTGCATCAGGAGCTACAGCTTTCCACATGTAATCTTTAAGCCATCCATATTTATCCAGCGCTACATTCATTCCCATTATTTCAACACTTTCAGAGGGAGATGCGTTATAGACTCCACTCTGGTCCATCTGTATAAATGTACCTGAACGTTCTTTTTCAGTGGTGTCTACCCCTACCTTTAACAATGTATCCTGAACCTTTTTAGGAATTTCAACAGCTCTTTCTACGCGTTCATGTTCCCCTGCTTCTTCTTTTATAAATTTTTCAAGATCTATGTCTTCTCCATAAAGAGCTTTCTTTTCATGGGCTTTTTTGGCACGTTCTAGTGGAGTTTGCAACATTCAACACATCCTTTAAATCCTTCTTTTCTAATGTCTTCTAAAACTTCAGTGGGATTCCCTGAACAGGCTATTTTACCATCCATAAGTACGTGGGCAGTATCGGCACTTACAAAATTGAGAATATAACCTAAATGAGTTATCAAAAGTCCTGATTTTTGCCTCATACCTGGCTTTTTGTCTTTATCCAGGAGAGTATTTATTTCTTCAGCCAGAAGCTCTACATTTTCAATGTCCACACCAGAGTCAGGTTCATCAAACATGATAAAGTCTGGCTGTTGAGCAAGGAGCTGTAAGATTTCGGACCGTTTTACTTCTCCTCCTGAAAATCCTAAATTAACATCTCTTTCTAAGAATCTCTGGTCAAGTTTAAGTTTGGTGGCAAGATCCTTCATTTCAGGACTTAATTCTTCACCACTTTCCCCGTGTTCAATTTTAAGGAGATCGTTAAGTTTAACTCCTCTTATGGCTGGTGGATTTTGAAAACTTACACCTATGCCTCTTCTTACACGTTCTGTAGTGGTTAAATTGGTTATATCTTCTCCTTTAAAGATAATTTCTCCTCGTGTTATGTCGTACTTAGGAAATCCAAGTAAGCTCATAAACAACGTACTTTTACCAGACCCATTTGGTCCTAAGAGCACATGGGTTTCTCCTTCCTTAATATAAAGATCGATATCGCTTAGTATTTCTTTTCCATTAACTTCAACAGCTAGATCAGTTATTTCAAGTAGCAGTTTTACCACCACCATTTTTAATATGGTATTCAATTTTTTTAATTAAATTAATCTTTTTGTAACTCATTTTGGATATATCTAATGTTATATATATAAATTAACTATCGTTAATAGTATTCTCTGAAAACTTGATATAATATCAACTGATCTTTTGATATTCATTAAATATGGGTTAAACTTTGAAAAATTAATGTAAAAAAGTCTAATATTATGTATATGTAGCTGTAAAAGTAATAAAGTACATACAAATAATTTTCTACAGTAGAAGGCCATCTTAATAAATTTTAGTTTTTTTGAAAAATAAAGATGAAATATCATGTTATATAAAATTAAGGGGTATTATTATGGGTAATATAATAAATTTAAGTCCATACTGGCCTTTTTTAGAAAACAAAGATTCATGTCATTATATATAAACTTTTCGAAATTGTCTTAGAAGTAACCTTTATAATTAGTGTCTTTATATCCATATAACGTACAGTAATAGTACACTAATTAGTACATTGAGAAACGCAAGGAGGAAACTCTATGGCTGAGGATGATATAAAAATCGTTATGTTTTGTTGTAACTGGTGTTCCTACGGTGGAGCAGACACAGCAGGTACCGCAAGGATGCAATATCCTCCGAACATACGTGTAATTAGAGTGATGTGTTCAGGACGTATAGAACCACAATTTGTTCTTAAAGCATTCAAAGAAGGTGCAGACGGTGTCATAATTGCAGGATGTCACCACGGTGACTGCCACTATGACGCAGGAAACTACAAATTAGATAGAAGAATGAGATTAATTTACAAATTAGTAGATGATCTAGGAATTGGAAGAGACAGAGTATACCACGACTGGATTTCCGCATCAGAAGGAGAAAAATTCGCAGAAACAGTTAAGATGATGGTAACTCGTATCAAGAATCTTGGACCATCACCGCTTAAAGCACAATTAGCAGAAGTTGAAGAAGCGGAGGCATAATCATGGCAGAAGAAGGTCAAAAAGTCAAAATATTAACAACATGGCTCTCAGGATGTTCCGGCTGTCACTTAGCGCTTGCAGATATAAACGAAGCACTTATAGACGTTATGGAACTCGCTGATTTTGAACACAGCCCTGTTTTAATGGATGTAAAATATGATGAAATTCCAGAAGTAAACGTTGCTCTCGTCGAAGGAGGAATCCGAAACGACGAAAACCATGAAATGGCTGAAAAAATCAGGGAAAAAGCCGATTTCGTTATAGCATATGGTACATGTGCAGTATACGGAGGAATTCCAGGACTAGGAAACTTATGTACCAACGAAGAGCTCTTAAACGAAGCTTACATAACCTGTCCAAGTAACGTAAACCCAGAAGGTATCTTACCATCTGAAGAGGTACCTACCTTTGAAAGCAGGGTAAGGCCACTTGGCGATGTTATAAAAGTAGATTTAAACTTACCAGGATGTCCACCAAGGTCTGACATTGTTGCACAAGCAGTAATGTCCTTACTTAAAGGAGAACCACTGGAATTACCAACAACAAACCTCTGTGAAGTTTGTCCAAGAGAAAAACCACCTGAAGGACTTGCAATGGCAGAAATTAAAAGGCAGTTCGAACTTGGAAAACCAGAAGAAGACGTATGTTTAGTAACTCAGGGATTAGTTTGTATGGGACCTGCAACAGTTTCACTCTGTGGAGCAGAATGCCCAAGTATAGCTGTACCTTGTAGAGGTTGCTACGGACCAACTGGAAATGTAGTTGACCAGGGTGCAAAAATGATCAGTGCGATTGGGTCTGACTTCGGTGTTGAATCTGATAAAACTATCGATCCAGAAACAGTTGCAGATCAGCTTGATGATGTAGTTGGAACTTTCTACACATTCACACTTCCAGCTTCATTAGTACCTATGAAAATGAGGAAACAGGAGGGTAAATAGATGGTTAAATTAACACTTGAACCTGTAACAAGAATTGAAGGTCACGCTAAAATTACCGTACAACTCGACGATGCAGGAAACGTTCAAGATACCAAACTCCACGTTATGGAATTCCGTGGATTTGAAAAATTCTTACAAGGAAGACAAATTGAAGACGTACCAAGGATAGTACCAAGGATCTGTGGTATATGTGATGTACAGCACCACCTTGCAGCTACCAAGGCTGTTGACAGTATCTTTGGCTTCACTCAGGATGATGTTCTCCCAGCAGCATACAAAATGAGGGAACTCATGAACTGGGGTTCCTACATGCACTCCCACGCACTTCACTTCTACTTCCTCGCAGCTCCTGATTTTATAGCAGGAAAAGACAGGAAAACAAGAAACGTCTTCCAGATCATTAAAGATGCACCTGAATTAGCTTTACAGGCAATAGAACTCAGGAAAAACGCTCTTTCAATAGTCAAAGCTACTGGTGGAAGACCAATTCACCCAACATCAAACTTACCTGGTGGAATATCCACAGAGCTTGATGATGAAACTCAAAAAGACTTACTGGCAAAAGCTCAAAGAAACGTAGAATTAGCAGACGCTACAATTCAGACTGCAATTCCAATCTTTGAAGAAAACTTAGACCTTGTTAAAGAACTCGGTTACGTTAAAACTTACCACACAGGTCTCGTAAACGACGGTGTATGGGATGTTTACAACGGTGATGTAAGAGTTAAAGATGCAGAAGGTAACCCTTACGCAGAATTTGCTCCTGAAAATTACCTTGACTACATCGCAGAAAAAACAAAACCATACTCCTACCTGAAATTCCCATACCTGAAAGATTTAGGTTACCCAGAAGGTATCTACAGAGTTGCACCTCTCTCAAGGTTAAACGTCGTAGACAAAATGCCTGATGCTGCACCTAAAGCTCAAGAATACCTTAACGAATTCAGAAAAACATTCGGCTACGCTCAGGAACCTCTTTTATTCCACTGGGCAAGACTCATAGAATTAGTCGCATGTGCTGAACTCGCTGCTGATACTTTAGACCAGGACTTATCCGGTCAGAAATGGCAGGATTCTCTTGAGAAAACAGCTGGTGAAGGTATAGGAATTGTTGAAGCACCAAGGGGAACTTTAACCCACCACTATGCTGCAGATGAAAATGGACTTGTCACTAAAGCAAACATTGTAGTTGCAACTATCCAGAACAACCCATCCATGGAAATGGGTATTCAGAAAGTTGCTAAAGACTACATTAAACCTGGTGTAGAAGTAGATGACAGTATTTTCAACCTAATGGAGATGGTAATAAGAGCATACGACCCATGTCTATCCTGTGCAACCCACGAAATTGACAGTCAAATGAAACTTTCAACCCTTGAAGTATACGACAGTGAAGGACACTTAATAAACAAACTTTAAAACCATTTAAGGGTGAAAAAAAATGATAGTAGTAAACAAAGAAGGATGTATCAAGTGCGGAGCTTGTCAAGGTGTATGTCCAACAGAAGCAATCTCAGTAACACCGGAAGATGTTATTTTCTGTGATCTCTGTTCTGGCGAACCAAAATGTGTAGCAGCCTGTTCAACAGGTGCCCTCAAAGCGGAAGAAATGCCAATTGGGGACACAGGCAAAACTCAAACTCGCATAGTATTTAGTCCTTCAGCATGTAACCAGTGTGGTGATTGCGTAGATGTCTGTCCTCCAAATGTACTGAAAATGGATGAAGGAAAAGTCCAGACAACAATGCCTTTACACGGATTCTGTGTAATGTGCCAGAAATGTGTGGATGTTTGTCCAGTAGAAGTCATTGGTATAGAAGGAGTCAAAGAACCTAAAGTAATTGAAAAAGACATCACAGGACCTATATATATTTCAGGCTGTGTAGGCTGTGGAATGTGTGTAGAAGAATGTCCAGTAGATGCTATTACCCTCTCTGAAACTGGGGAAGTAATCAACATTGATGAAGACGCATGTATAAAATGTGGAGTATGTTCCCAAACATGCCCATGGAATGCAGTTTACATTTCAGGTAAAGAACCAGTCAAAAGGACTAAAGACATAGTAGCATTCGATCTCAACAAAGATGCATGTATCGGATGTAATGTATGTGTCGAAGCATGCCCTGGTGACTTTATAGAAGCTAAGGCGGCAGATCTTTCAGTGGAACTCCCTGAAATCTGTGCAGCATGTGGACTTTGTGCAAAAATGTGCCCAGTTGAAGCAATTAACCTCGAAGTCGAACTTGGACCTGCAAAACCAGCTTCCGACGAAGGACTCGTTAGAAACGAAGAACTCTGTATATTTGACGGTAGCTGTGCCCCAGTATGTCCTACTGGAGCTATAAGAGTAGAACCAGGTGAATCTTACGAAATGTGTACCCGATGTGGAGCATGTGCATCAACATGTCCTACTGGGGCTCTTAGAGTAACACAGATCGACAAAGAAGTTAACGGCGAAATTGTTAAAAGGGATAGAATCGAATTCAGCCCATCCATTTGTGATGAATGTGGCGAATGTATCGAAGTATGTCCATACAACATGCTGGAACTCACAGGCGACAAGAAAATGCCAATCAAAGGGTACTGTGTACTCTGCGAAAAATGTGTTGAACACTGTCCAAACACAGCATTATCTATAAAATAAGAATGTTTTTTTAAGGTGGATTTTTCCACCCCATCTATTTATTTTTGAAACTATTTTTTAAGACTTAAAAATTAATTAAGGTTAATTTTCCTAAAAAATTGAATTATCGTTATTTACTAACATATTTATCATTTAGAAGTTTAATATATGGAAATGTCAGTGTTCACTCCCCTATTTTACAAATATAGTTTTAATTAACCAATACACTTGAAAAATAAGTCCAATAATAATTCTTTTTATGTTTAACTTACAATGGTGTACAGAAATATTATTAATTCATCTGAAAAAAAGGAATATTATTAAATTGTATTAAAAAAAATAAGAATTATTCACTTAATTTAACATAAATGGCATGTTTGTCAAGGTCAATTTCAACTATTGTCCCAGTAATGTCTTTTCTAGTACCTAATATGTCTGTAAGTCCTATGTTTTCACCATCAATTTTTATAAATAACGCATCTTCCATTATTTTATCGCCATCGGTTGAGTAAACTGTTGATTCGCACATTTTATCACCACTCGTAGTTATGTTTTTAATGTAATTTTTTATTTGCTATTATACAATTTTTCCACTATTTTCAAAAACTTCTCCGTCCTTCATAACAACATTCCCACGGACTACTGTCATAACGGGCATTCCTTTAACTTTAAATCCTTTAAATGGAGAATATTTGGCTTTTGTCTTGAATTTATCAGGGTTTATTATTCCCTCTTTTTTCATATCAACCACAACGAAGTCTGCATCCATTCCCTCTGCAATTTTACCCTTATTTTTGAGGTTGAATATTTCAGCTGGTTTTTCGCATAAAAGCCTTTTGATATCTTCAAGAACCATCTTATTTTCAGTTACTTTAGTTAAAAGCAGGGGTAAAGTTGTTTCAAGATTTGGAATACCTGATGGAGCTTCCCATACTACTTTTTCTTTTTCAGAGATCGTGTGAGGGGCATGATCGGTTCCGATTACATCTATTTTTTCCAGTTCATTAATTCCCAAGGTATATTTTTTATCTCGAAGTGGAGGGTTGGTCTTTGCAAAGTTTCCACATTTTTTAAAATAAGATGCATCTAAAAATAGGTGGTGGGGAGTTATTTCTGATGTAACCCTGCAATTTTCACCTTTAGCTTCTTGAATTATGTCGAGAGACTTTTTAGTGCTCACATGGCAAATATGAATACTTGAGTTAAGCTGTTTTGCCAGGGAAGTGGCTTTTAAAACTGCGATATCTTCTGCAAGTGGCGGACGTGCATCTGCATAAATTTCAGGATTTATACGGCTGTTTTGTTTCATTTTATCAGTGCATTCTTTAACTGTATCCATATCTTCAGCGTGCACAGATATCAGATGATCTTCAGGTACGCCTTTAATTTCTGTAAAAATGTTCAACAGATCTTCATCATTAATCAGGTCCATATATATTTTAAATGAAGCAGGTTTAAGCTCTGAAATCTTTTTAATTTCGTTTATATCATCTACGCCGGCATGCAGTCCAAAATCAACAACACTCTTTTTCTCTGCTATTTTAAGCTTTTCAAGAAATGCTTTTTTGGTGTTTGTAGGAGGATTAGTATTGGGCATATCCAGCACTGTTGTGAAACCTCCGCATGCCGCGGCGACGGATCCAGTTTTAAAGGTTTCCTTTTCTGGAAATCCAGGGTCTCTAAAATGTACATGGGAATCAATAAGTCCAGGTAAAACTATTTTTCCTTTGATATCTATTTTTTCTTCGCTTTTTGGAGCTATCTTTGTAATGGATACAATTTTACCATCTTCAATTCCTATAGAACATTCCCTATTTTCTGGGACAAGTTTACAATTTTTAAGACATAAGTCCATCAATTTAACACCTTTTTTTACTTGAATGGGCAAAAATATTTTGTTTGTATTTATACTTTGAAATTTCGATTTATTTCAAACCTTATTTTAATATATTTAAATTCTTCATAATACGTTTAATTTCCCACTGGGCTTTTGCACCATATGGTAAAATTCCGCTGTTAAATATCTGTTTTTCTTCTTTTAAAATTTTTAAATTATTTTCTGCAGTTTTATTCCATAAATTCAACCATTTATCGTTGGGACATGTTAAATCTGAATTGAATTTAATACCTAAATGTTCTTTCCACAGTGTTTTCCTGAATTTTTCTATGGTTCCTTTCTTCGGATTGTTCAAGTCAAAAAGTAAAGCATTCATTTCCATATTAAGGTAATTTGAGGAAACTTCACGGTTTCCGAATTCTTCTGCACAGCTGAGAGATGAACCATCAAGATTTGCTGTGCCTACTGTCGCCCAGATATCGTCTACAATCGCTACTTTGCTGTGTATATAACAATTTTTTATGTTATTTACTTTACCTGACCATTTGGTGAATATGCCAATTTGAGGGTGCTCTAATGTTTTTTGAATATCCAGACCAATATATTCAAAAGCATAGTGCTGCCAACTTTTGTATGTGGGTACATCAGGAACTTCATTAATGAGCATAATCAGCTGTAAATCTGGATTATTTTCAAGTGCTTTCTTTAAAGCACCCATGATATATTTATTTGTGAAATATTGATTTTCAAGGTAAATAAAGTCATTAGCATTAAAAATAGCTTTTCTATAAGCTTCCAATACTCCTTTTTCTCCTTTATTTACTGTGCCTGGAGTAATTGATCTTACAATTTGTAAGGGTGCATTTTCTATTTTTAAGGAGTTAGTATCTATCTCATTTTTATAATTGTTTAATTCATGAGATGTGTATTCCATTGAATTTTTGGGGCTTTCTAATCCTTTAAATTTATTTTCTGTAATTTTACATTCACCGTCAAGGTACTGGTCTGAAAGGTAATTCCAGAGTCCAATAAAAAATTCTTCTACGTGTTCTACTGCGCTGCCTTCTAAATAAATTGAAACATCATGTACTGGACCTTTATTTTTATCCAGTCGGAGAGGTTCGTCAATGAGATGCTTATCTGTATCCCAGTAGCCTTGATTAAAAGGAGAACCAATTATAAATGCTTTTCTGCCGTCCACCACAAGTACCTTTGCGTGCATTGTATAGGGCCCTTTTGCAGGGAAATTTCTAACTTCAACTTTACTTTCTTTAAAATAATCTCTTAATTCTTTATAATTATCGGGAACAACTGCATTTTCATTTATAATTATTTTAACATCAGTTCCTCTATTTTGGGATTCTAAAAGTTTATATGCTAGAGTATGTTCCTCTTTAAATTTCTCTTCATCTAAAAACTTTGGAATAAAATCAGGATCAAATTTAAACTGGGTTAAATAGATATAGGATTCTGCTTCTTCGATCACGCTGGTAATTTTCTCCAGCAGCATTTCGTTGTCTATTAATATTTCGACATTGTTATTTTCTGTAAACCTTGATTTAAATGGACTATATAGTGTAACAAACCATCCTTCAATTTCTGCTCTGTTAATGACAGTTTTTTCCACGTGCTTAATCGTATCTTTCACATTTTCATAGACATCTGTCCTTCTAAGCTCAAATATTCCTGATTTGTCTTTAACAATGATCTGAATATTGGGATCTTTATTTGCAATTTTCTTATATTTCCCTGGAGGGTAAATAATGCGATAATATCCATTTTTATCGGTAACATCATTTCCTAAAAACTTATCTCCAAACGGAAATAAAACTTTGTACTGATCCTTTATAAATCCAATATAATTATCTAAAATTCCTTCTTCTTTAATAAATGATTTAATTTTTGATTCAATAAGATTTAAAGCGTGTAATTCTACTTTTCCAAAATCAACATCTTCTGCTGCTACATGTAATCCAGAAACGGGGTTTCCATTTTCATCAATTACTCTACCTTCAACCCCAATGTTCACGTCAATAATTATATCTCTTAGATTAATGTCATCAACATCTTTTTCTGGAGATACTGTCATCACAGATTCATCTCCTATGCAGATTCTCAGTTTGATGTCGTGCTGTGGATTCTGGTGATCTTTGAGATAAATAATTTTAAATTCACCGTTACTGCCGGTCTTAGTACTACTAATTTCTTTATTATTTAAAAAAGAGCAATCAAAGCATTTAATTTGGATATTATCTAACGGTTCTTTATTTTTATCTGTTAAACGCCCTGAAATTTTATATGTATTTCCCATAATATCACGCTGAAATATTCAGATATTTTAATACTGTAGCTTAATTATAGCTTAAAACATGAATTATAAGCTAAGAAATGTTTAAAATATATCTTTACGGATTATTATTTCTTTTTTGTATTATGTTAAATCTTTTATTTATTTGCCTGAGGAATTTAATGTTTTGATTATCCATATATTTTTTGGGTATAAGCCCCAATCTAGTTTATCTAGGACAAATTAATTTATCTTGAAGTTAGATAGATAATGACATGCCTTCAAAACAGGAATTTGTCAGAGATTTTATAGAGCGGGATCGAAAACTCTTATTTGAGGATTGTAAAAAGGATCAGGAATACTTGGAGCATGAAAACGAATTTAAAATAATTGCAGACTTTACAGAATATTCTCCACTGCATATGGGTCACAGGCACTGCATGATGAGGGCAAAGGAAAAAGTTGAAGATGGAATCTTTGTTGCAGTAGTTCCCGGGCTATTTGAGCGAAGCGGCAGGGGGCTGCCATACATCATGTCACGCCATGCAAGGGCTGATTCTGCGGTGGCTGTTGGGGCAGATATAGTCATAGAAGGCCCTCCAATGGGTATAATGGGCTCTGGTCAATATTCGTTATGTCTTGCAAAGACTTTTAAAGCATTGGATGCAGATTATATTCCTAGGGGTTATAAACCGGTTCAAGGTTTTCAAGAGATACTCCATAGAATCTCGGATGGAAAAGGAGTAGCTCCAAAACCCTACAAAATAATTGATATGGATACAAAAGAGGTTTTAATTAAGGGTAAACTTCATGAAGATAATTATGTCATCGTATCTCTTTCAAGGTCCCTTAAAAAGATAAATTTTGATTTCAAAGATAAATTCATCTTTGTACCGCGTATTGAAGGAGTAAGTGGCACTAAAATTAGAGAAGCTGTTTTAAAAAGAAATTTAAGTTCTGTTGAAGATATGCTGCCCATTGAAACTATTGAAGTTTTAAACAGGGAAATGGCACGTGAAAGGGCTCCCCTTCATAACTGTCGAGATGAAGAAGGCATAATTGAACTTGTAAATGAAGGATCAAGAGAATATTTAAAATCGCTTGCACTTTTAGATGATAAAACTGTAGAAAACCTCATAAAAAACAGGCCGTTTAAAAATATGGCTGATATAGAAGAATGTATTTCATGGGGTTTCAGCAGGCACTATAAAAATAGAATTTTGTCATCTCTGGAGGCAAGAATAGATAAAAAAACAGTATCCTCATATATTGATAAGTATCCATCCGTTATCCGCGTGTTAAACTTTAAGGATAAGGACACACTTAAAAATTTTAAAAATAATATACCCACAAGGAGGATAGAAATATGGCAATAAAAGAAGGAGATTTTATAAGGCTTAAATACACTGGAAAAGTTCAGGAAACCGGTGATATATTTGATACAACAAGTGAGGAAGTAGCTGAAGAAGAAGGACTTGTCACTGAAAATAAAACTTTTGGTCCAATCCCAATAGCTGTAGGAGTAGGACATGTATTAAAAGGACTCGATAAAGGTTTAGTTGGTATGGAAGTAGGTGAAGCGAAATCAATCGAAGTACCTCCAGAAGAAGGATTTGGAGTAAGGGACCCAAAATTAACCCAGCTTATACCAATGAGTGAATTCAAAAAACAGAACATCAGGCCTCAAAAAGGTATGAACATCACATTAGAAGGGCACAATGGTAAAATAAGGAGCATAAGTGGTGGAAGAGTAACCGTGGACTTCAACCATGAATTTGCTGGAAAAACACTCGTATACGACGTGGAAGTTGAAAAAATAATTGAAGATGACACTGAAAAAGTATACGGAATCATAGAACTCCAGTACCCTAACCCAAATATAAAACCTGAAGACCATGAAGTAAAAATGGAAGACGGAAAAGTAATAATCTACCTCAATGAAATGGCTAAATTCGACAACCAGATTACCTATGCAAAATTCAGAATTGCAAGGGATATATGGGACAACATGGGTATAGACAGAGTCGAATTTGTGGATGTATTCGAGAAAAAAGTAAACACTGAAGAAGAAAAAGAAGAAGAAACTGAAGCAGAAGAATAATCTAACTGCTTTAAACTTCAATAACTTCTTTTATTTTTAAGTATAATCTTCATAAATCATTTTTTAAATCCATTACTCGATGGATTTTTTTAACACTCGAAAATCTCTCAAAATCCTCCAAAATCTTTGATTTTGGGGTTCGAAAACATTACATGTTTTCTCAACCTCAAAAATCGTAGATTTTTGGGAGTTAGAAAAATGTTGTCAAAATTGAAAATTTTGACACCGCGAAAATCCTTGATTTTCGCATGCTATACATTTTTCTAAAAATTCGAAGAATTTTTGGAGCCTGTGAATACGAAGTATTCTGGGCATCGAAATCAGAGATTTCGAATGCGCAAAAATCTTGAAAAGATTTTTGCAAGCCGTCGAAAAATCGTAGATTTTTCGGGCATTCGAAAATCAGAGATTTTCGATGCACCGAAAACGAAGTTTTCGAGGGCTGCAAAATTAAAAATTTTGCAAGCTGTCAAAAATCCCTGGATTTTTGACGCAGCGAATCAAAGATTCGCATGCTACGATTTTCGGTGTTTGAGGAACCAAGTTCCTCAACCGCAAAGACTTTCAGTCTTTGCATGTTTGCAAAACTTTCAGTTTTGTAACAGTAAAAAATTGAAAATTTTTTACATGCCCCAAACACTATCAAAATCCTCAAAAAAAAATCTTTGATTTTTTGGGAGTTAGAAAATGCGAAGCATTTTCTAAAATTCATAGAATTTTGATGCCCCAAACACCTCGTGTTTGAGGGCTTTGTGTTTGAGGCCGGCGAATCCCTCAAAAATCAGAGATTTTTGGGGCATCAAAAACTCTCAAAACCCGAAGGTTTTGAGGGTTTTTGATAGCTATCGATTCTCGGCCACAGAAATTCATTGAATTTCTGTAGGGTTTTATTTTTTAAATTGTAATTAGGGTTTTTATTTATAATTTGATCTTCAGGTTCTCTATTTTTGCTGTAAAAATCGATAAAGGTAAATATTAATTTTTATATAATACTAATTATAAAATTTTTAATAAAAGAGGATTTTTTATGGCCAAAAAACTTTTTATAGGTTTAATCGTCATCATAATTTCAATATTAGGTGTTTCAGGATACGCTATGTCACAAACCGGTGGAACTACTCCTTCATTAAAGATTAACAACAGTAATTTGATTCCAGCAGCAGCTATGGAAAATAACAACTATGTATCTTCTCCTAAAAGAGAAACATGCGATGCATGCGCAGGTACTGGATGGTGCCGGCAGGATATATGCCTGAAATGTAATGGAACGGGTGTTCTAGTTTGTAAAGCATGTAATGGGACTGGAGAATGTAAAAATGGAACTATCTGTCCATACTGCCATGGAACTGGGGAGATTATCTGCCCTGCATGCCATGGAACTGGTGGAATCCGATGTAAATTCTGCGGCGGTGATGGCTACTACGACCCAGAAAAAGGAGATAAAAAAGCTTAGAAACTGATTATTTGCAAAAAAATAGTAGAAAATCTAGTTGGTGTTAGGTACTTGTTTTTAGACTTTAATTAGAGATAATCAGCGATTTTTCTTTTTAAACCTTTGCTTACTATTTTCTTTCCTTTCTTTAGTTTCTTTTTTTCTATTTAATCTATCTCTAATTTTAATAGAAAGAAGTATAATTACAACCACAGCTGTAAAAAATCCTACAAGTAATGGTTTTAGGTTGATCATTGCTATTTTAAATTTAAATAATGGATGTGGATTTTTAAGTAAAAAAAAGAAGAAAAAAAGATAATGTTTAAGGCCAGGTAAGTATTTTTGGCACTTTAACTTTTTTAAACCTTCTTCTAACGTCTTCTGGCCAGTTTTCAGGGTCGAAACCTTTCTGTGCAAGGAACCCAAACACAATACGGGTTAAACCAATACCTGTACACCCTGTCCATACTCCATGGTTGTGGGTTTCTTTTATTGAAAATCCTTCCACAAAGTGGGTTCCGTGGATATTTGCAGATACGATTGCAACTCCTTTCTCTTGACCTGGCACATTAAGTCTCATTTCTTTTTTAGGAATATCTGGGAATTCAATTCCACGGTTTTCTACTTTCCTACCTTCCAGGTAGAACGGATCGTCTCCTACTTCTGTGTACCAGTCAAGTTCCAGATCATCAGCGATCTGGTGGGAAATTTCAACGGTTTGATCCCTTATTTCATTACACTGCTCAGGTGTTCCAAGCCATACAAGTTCTATACGTTGGAATTCGTGGACTCTATCCAGACCTTTAGCTCCCCCACCTTCCCAACGGTATGTCCAACCGCTCCTGTCAAAGAATTTAATTGGGAGGTCCTTTTCATCCACAACCTGGTGGCTTAAAAACTCATAGAACGGCTCACACTGTGCTGGGGCCAGTACATAAGAAGGATCCTTTAAACCTTCCTTCAGAAGGTCAATTGGGACTTCGCGTTTGATTTCAAGCTCACTGCGGAATTTATCAAATACTAATGGGTCTCTTCTTGGCGCGGAACAGTAGTACATCCCTTCAGGAAGACCTTCTAAGTATTTCATTTTCTCCATTACTGGAATTGGAATGAGTTTTGGAAACAGACATTCCTCAAAATCAAGCTTTTCAATAAGCTTTTCTACAAATATTTCTTCTAATGCATGCTGAAGCGCCACAAGCGGCGGTGCGTAGAACCACTGGCCTTTGCCAGGGAATTTTTTAACCCATCCCAGTCTAGCAGCTTCTTCAGTCGGGTCACCTTCAAAGAAATATTTCTGCATGCAGCTTTTTCCTAAAATTGTACCTGGTTCAACTTTGGTCACCTGCTTGGTGAGTATATCGGAAGGACCACATTCTGTTTCAGGAATGGAACTTGCAATGGCGCTTGTCACGTGTTTAATAACCCTATCAATGGTATGGTTTCTTAAGTCCCCTTCTTCCAGATCTTTAAATTCAAGAACTACTTCATCATCTTTTACTTCATAGTTGTCCACATAAGGGACATCTTTCAGATCTACTTTTTCTTCAGTTGGTATCTCAATTTTATAATAATTCACAATTATTTTTCGCACACCTAGACGGTACTGTTTACCTAAAAGTTGAGTGAGTGGTTTTTTAACACGTAATAATGCATCATGTGCTCTTCCCCGTCTTCCAGATACCATTTCAACCTTCAAAGTGTTTCCAATTAAATCCCAGCTTACTATCTGGGATGCATCCTGTTTCTGCTCTTCAGGTACTCCTTTTAAGAATATTTCATTATTAGCGTGGTTTATAAATTCTTCTATATCTTTACGTGCATCTTCTGCATCTTTACTGAATAATATTTCTCCTTTAAGAGTGAATTTCATGTAATTTCACCTTTTAAAAACTGTAATTATAAATAAAATATAAATTATGTTTTATTTTTAGATTATTTAGTTTCTTCTTTTGTAAAATCAATCACTTTTTCAGCCATCATCTCACAAAAAAGAATATCATCTACCGTTGCAAGAGTAGTTCGAAGTGATTCTGAATCTAATTTACATATAAGACTGTTATTTTCAACATGTGATTCAATAAAGCCTATATTGTCCGGTTTAAGTGATCCTAAAGCTATTTTAGCTTCTTCTTCTGTTTCATATGTGAAAATAACTGTAGATTCAATTTGCATATTTTACCTTCTAATTTAACTTAAAATAATTTCTGCAATTTTTGCTATTGATTTAAAAGCTGCCGAGTCAGGATACTTGGCAAGAGGATGTCCTTCCATATCTGCTCTTATAACTTCTTCGTCCCGTGGAATAGTGCCAATAACTTCAAGCCCGATTTCTTTAATTTTTTGAGTCGCAAAGTTTTCTTCTGTTTCATTGGACACTTTATTTATAACACAGGCAAGTTTGGGGATACCAATATCACTTGCAAGTTTTTTAATTCTTGCTGCAGTTTCAATGGATTTAAGTCCGGGTTCAACAACGATGATCATTAAATCAACGGCTTCAGCAGTTTTTCTACCCAGGTGTTCTATCCCTGCTTCCATGTCAAGTATAATAAATTCATCTTTTTTAAGAATTAAATTTCTCATGAGTGCTTTAAGAAGCACAGATGCAGGGCAGATACATCCTTCGCCTCCCTTGTCAATGGTACCCATTACAAGGAGTTTTAAATTGCCTTCATTGTCATAATTTATAGATAAAGATTCTGGAAGGTCGCTTATCTTTGGATTCATCTTAAAAACTTCTCCAAATGATGTTCCTGATTCTGCACCGGTTCTTTCTTTTATAAGATCTTTCATCTTGGATATTGGAGTAATTGGCTCCGTGATCCCAAGACTTGATGCAAGGTTCATGTCTGGATCTGCATCTATAGCGAATACTTTATAACGTTGTGACAATATACATGCTAATGTACCAGAAAGGGTTGTTTTACCGACCCCTCCTTTTCCAGTTATTGCAATTTTCATATAATTTCACCTATATACATGGCTGTATATCAAGAGGTAATTACTATTTCTTTATGTGATCATTGTATATATAGGATGGAAGATTTATTAAGTTATAGACCTAAGAAAGTTATAGAGGAGGATTATTAATGACTAGAGCATACACAAGAAAAGACTATATAAGAAAAATTCCTGGCTCCAGGATAGTTCAATATGATATGGGGAACCTTTCAGCAGAATTCCCTTTGACTGTAAGTCTGGCGGTTAAAAAACCGACACAATTATCTCACAATGCATTAGAAGCAGCAAGGATCGCTTCAAACAAGTATATGCAGCGAAGGGCAGGTAGAATGGGTTACCATCTTAAAATAAGGGTGTACCCACACCACATAGTGCGTGAAAACCCAATGGCGACCGGTGCAGGTGCTGACAGGGTTCAGGACGGTATGAGAAAAGCATTCGGAAAACCAGTAAGCTCCGTTGCAATTGTAGATGCAGGCCAAAAGATTATAACAATACACACAAACAAAAGATACTTCAAAGATGCAAAAATGGCATTAAAAAGAGCTGCAATGAAATTCCCTGTTCCATGTAGAATTGTTGTTGATAAGGGCGAAGAACTAATTAAATAGAAGAGTGTTTAGCATGAAGCTTGTCGAATTTTTTGAAGAGCTAGGTAAAGAGGATGTGGATGTTGCAGGTGGAAAAGGTGCAAACCTGGGAGAATTAACAAATGCTGGAATTAATGTACCTCCAGGATTTGTTATAACCTCTGAAACCTACGATAAATTTATAAAAGAAACAGGTATCTTTGATGAAATAATGAGCATTCTTGATGCTATAGATGTAAATGATACAAAAGAACTTCAAGGAGCTTCAGCAAGGATAAAAGAAATAATAATGAAAGCGTATGTGCCTGATGACATACGAACAACTGTAATTGAAGCTTACAATGCATTATGCCAGAGAATTGGTAAAGAAAATGCGTTTGTTGCAATAAGGTCTTCTGCAACAGCAGAAGATCTTCCTGAAGCTTCATTTGCTGGACAGCAAGATACATTCTTAAATATTAGGGGCCCAGAAGATGTCTTGATTTATGTACAGAAATGTTGGGCATCTTTATTCGAATCCCGAGCTATTTTTTACAGGGAAGAAAATAATTTTGATCATTCCAAAGTTTATATTGCTGTAGTTGTTCAAGAAATGGTTAATGCCGAAAAAGCAGGAGTAATGTTTACAGTTCACCCATCAACTGGTGAAGAACAGATATTACTTGAAGCTGCATGGGGATTAGGCGAAGCTGTAGTATCTGGTACCGTTACACCGGATACTTACTGGGTAGATAAGAAAACCGGCAAGGTCTTTAACTGTAATATAAGTGAAAAGAACACCATGTTTACAAAAGATCCTGATGCTGGAAAGACAGTACAACTGGACGTTCCAGAAGATCTTAAAAACAAAAGGGTTCTAAGTGATGAAGAAATTGCAGCACTTACCAAGCTTGGTGCAAGGATTCAGGAACATTATGATTTCCCACAGGACACTGAATGGGCAATGGAAAATGGAAAAGTTTTCATGCTCCAGTCCCGGCCTATAACTACACTCGGAATGAACAATGGAACCGAAGCAAAAGAAGGTACTGGAGAAGAAAGGACAATAATCACCAAAGGATTAGGTGCAAGTCCTGGAATGGCTTCAGGTACCGTTAAAATAGTAAAAGACACAGATGAACTAGATAAAGTAGGAAACGGTGACATACTGGTTACAGTCATGACAACACCTGATATGGTCCCTGCCATGAAAAGGGCAAATGGAATCATAACTGATGAAGGTGGAGTTACATGCCACGCAGCAATTGTTTCAAGGGAACTTGGAATATCATGTGTCGTTGGAACAGGAGATGCATCAAAAATCCTTAAAGAAAACGAGATGGTAACACTCGATGGAAATAAAGGAATAGTTTACAAGGGCAAATTGGAGGAATCCGATAAAAAAGAAGCTGCCGAAGAACAACCTGCAGCCGTTGCACAGGCACCTATTTTAACTGTTACAGAAGTTAAAGTCAATGTCAGCATGCCTGAAGCAGCTAAAAAAGCAGCTGCAACCGGTGCAGATGGAGTAGGGCTTCTTAGAACTGAACACATGATGTTAACCTCGGGAGTACACCCTAAAAAGTTCATAAATGATGGAAAAGAGGATGAACTCATAAAAATCCTTGTAGAAAATGTTTTAAAAGTTGCAGATGAATTCTATCCAAAACCAGTTTGGTACAGAACTCTCGACGCACCTACAGATGAATTCATTTCTCTGGAAGGTGGAGAAGGTGAACCATACGAACATAACCCTATGCTCGGATGGAGAGGTATAAGAAGAGAACTGGACGAGCCTGAAATATTAAGGGCCGAGTTTAAAGCAATTAAGAAACTTCATGAACAGGGCTACACCAACATTGGAATAATGATACCTTTAGTCCAGCATCCTGATGAACTCAGGAGAGCTAAACAAATAGCTGAAGAAGTTGGACTGAAACCTCAAAAGAACATTGAGTTTGGTATTATGGTTGAAACACCTGGAGCAGCTCTTATAATTGAAGATTTCATTGCTGAAGGGCTTGACTTTGTAAGCTTTGGAACAAACGATCTTACTCAGTACACACTTGCTATTGACAGGAACAACGAAAACGTTGCAAAACTTTACTCTGAAGGGCATCCTGCAGTTTTAAAACTCTTAGTTCGAGTTATAAAAATCTGTAATGAAGCAGGAGTTAAAACAAGTATCTGCGGACAGGCTGGAAGTATGCCTAAAATAGTTGAAAAACTTGTAGAGGCCGGTATTGAAAGCGTATCTGCAAATACAGATGCAGTTGCAACTGTAAGGGAAACAGTAGCGAGAGTAGAAAAGAAACTTGTCTTAAAAGCTGCAAGAAAAATGATGAGTGAATAAACACTCATTTCCTATTATTTTTTTTAATTTAATTTGAATTTTCAAAATTTATTTTGCTCAAAAACTTTAAGCATGAAAAAACCAAAGGTTTTTTTTGCCCCAAAATTCAATAGAATTTTAGAAAATACAAAGTATTTTCTAACTTCCAAAAAATTCATAGAATTTTTTGAGAATTTTGAGGGTTTTTTGAAGTTAGAGTATATTTATATTTTATAAATTATATCAAAAATTTTCATAGATTTTTGAGAATTTCCGAACTTTCGAAAATTTGTCAAATCAAAGATTTTGACAGACTTTGAAGTTTATATAACAATTATTTTTCAGGGAGTTAAAATGGATAAAAAAGGAATCACAAAACAGGAAATATCTGAAAAACTCAAAGAATTCAAAGAGGAGGACATGACCTACAGATCGGGAAGAATTCTAGGTTCAATGTGCACATGTCCTCATGAAGTCGGCCTTGAAGCATATAAAATGTTTCTAGAGTCTAATCTAGGTGATTCCGGTTTATTTAAAGGTACCCGGAAGATGGAGAAAGAAGTAATCCAGATGCTTGGAAACCTTCTTGGTAAAGAAGATGTTTGCGGACATATCATAACTGGAGGCACTGAAGCAAACATAATGGCAATGAGGGCGGCAAGAAATTCAAGCAACATCAAAGATCCAGAGATCATTGTTCCTAAATCTGCTCATTTTTCCTTTAAAAAAGCAGCAGATATGCTGTGCCTGAAACTCAGGGAAGCGGAACTTGACGAAAACTATAGGGTAGATGTAAATTCTGTAAAAGAGCTTATATCTGACAAGACTGTGGCGGTGGTTGGTATTGCTGGAACAACTGAACTTGGGTTAATAGATCCTATAGAAGAACTTTCCAAACTGTGCCGGGAAGAAAATATTTACCTGCATGTTGATGCAGCATTTGGAGGATTCACAATCCCATTTTTAGGTCTTAGTGGTCGTAATCTTCCTAAATTCGACTTCTCTCTTGAAGGGGTTTCTTCTATTACTATAGACCCTCATAAAATGGGCCTTGCCCCAATTCCAACTGGTGGAATTATCTTTAGAGATAGAAGTTATCTTGAAAGCATAAGCACTGAAACACCTTACCTTACAGATAAGGAACAGTTTACAATTGTAGGCACTAGAACAGGTGCATCTACCGCTGCAACATGGGCACTACTCAAATACTTTGGAAAAGAGGGGTACTGTTCCATTGCTAAAAAATGTATGGAAGTCACAGAATACCTGGCGGAAGGAATCAAAAAATCAGGCTTTAACTTAATGGTTGAGCCTCAATTGAACCTTGTTGCATTTGATTCAAATGAAATAGAGATCGATACTATTGTAGATGAGCTTAAAGAAAAGGGATGGGCAGTTTCAGTATCATCTTACCCGCGGGCTATAAGAATTGTTGTAATGCCCCATGTTAAGATGGAACATGTCAAAGAATTTACAGATGACCTATCTAAGATTCATGCGAAGTATACTTTAGAGAACATACCTCAAAATAATGAAAGGAAAACATCTTTAAAATTAACTGATAAAACACCGCAGGGTAAATAAATGACCACAAAAATAATTAGAACACCAGTAACTTGTAACGTAATTGAAGATCTGAAGGTGGGAGACCGGATCGAAATACACGGCAAAATTTATACAGGTAGGGATGCCGCACTCCCCAAACTGATTAAATCAATTAAAAACGGCGAAAAACTAATTGATATCGAGGGTTCTGCTATAATGCACACTGCAGTAAGTGATGCGGGCATATCTCCCACTACAAGCAACAAAGAAGAAATTGAAGAGAGCATTCCATTTCTTTCAGAGGTAGGGGTGAAGATCCATATTGGAAAAGGCGGTTTGGGCGAAGAAACAATTAATGCACTTGATAAATGGGGGTCTATTTTTGTTGTAACCCCTCCTGCTGCTGCCCTTCTTACAAGTAAAGTGGTTTCAAAACAAGTGGCTGCATTTGAAGAAGAAGGAATGGAGGCAATCCATGAGCTTGTGGTGGATGGGCTTCCGGGTATTGTCGCGATTGCGCATGGGGAGTCTATTTATTGAATATTTTGCCTGTTATAAATTACAAATCTCTTTTTTAAATTAAGACTATGGGTAATAATAAAAATTAAACAGTACAATTAATATTTTTTAATATTTATGTTATAATTTGGTAATTTTAGTAATAATAAAAGTATTACTTTTTGATTAATATTATAAGAATTAAGGAGTAGTATTATGACTTAATTTCATTTAATTTTACTTTAATAAAATTATTTTTGTATTATATGAGTTTTAACTATTATTTATTTTAAATAAACATATAATAAGTTATATAATTAATTAATCATGTAAAATTAGTCTTTATATAAAATAATACTTCTTAATATGTTTTGGAATTACATTACTAATATTTTAACAGTATTGGATAAAAATTATTAAAAAATAAGTATTTTTTAACTAAAAATTATTAATTTATGTGTTTTTTTATTACAAACAGGATAAATTTGACTCTAAATGTAATAATAAATATGTAATAAATAGTATTATATAATGCTTCATACTAACACACTTTTGGTGTCATTATGAAGAAAAAATATGTATTTATTATACTCATAAGTATGTTTTTAATGTTAATTTCGATAACTGGAACTGTTTCAGCTGCTAATCATACTGTTAACCCTGGAAACAGTATTCAATCTGTTATAAACAATGCTTCTTCTAATGACACTATCATTGTTAATGATAACAATGGTTCTGCTTATACTTACACTGAAAACCTGGTTATAAATAAAACGCTGGCATTACAGGCTAAAAATGGGGCTAATATTACTATTCGGGCATTGAATGCTTCTAAACCTGTTTTAACTGTTAATTCTGGAGGTAGTGGTTCTGTTATCAGTGGTTTTAATATCAAAGGTGTTACTAATAGCACTGGAATTTTTTTAAATTCAGTTATGAACTGTACAATCCACAACAACACTATTTATGACAATAATTATGGTGTAAATGTTTTTGATTCATCTTTCAACAACATAACTCAAAATATGATTAAAAGAAATAGTTATGGTCTTTATCTCACCACACAATGCATATCCCTGGAAGATTTTTGTGGTGATGAAATTGAGTGGTACGAAGAAGAAGATTACTACTGTTATTATGAGTATTCTGGTATCCATTCTGATTCCCAGGGAAATATAATCAAAGGCAACTCTTTTACCAATAACTATTATGGTTTATACCTTAAAAGTGACGAATGCTGGAGTGATTTAAGCATATACGACAACCACGTTATTGAAAATAATATAGCAGGAAATAGTTATGGGATATTTGCAGAAGGTGTGTATATCTGGGCGAGTGAGGTTGCTCATGTCCATTTCAACCGCATAGAAAATAACACTCTTTTTGGTATCTATCTAAATGAAATAGGTGTAAATGCAACAAATAACTGGTGAAATGGATCACAGGATGGGTATGGATGTTATTGGTGATCTGGATAATGTGAGGGCGTTCCGTTATGCGTGTTCGTCTTCATTTTCGCTTGTGGAGTACTGGGTTGGAAGTGCTTTATTCCCTTCATCTAACTCTACTGATGGTCTTATGGGTAGTGTAACTCTGGGTTTGGGTTATATGATGCTTAGTGGTGAACCGTTGGAAATATTTGAGAGTAATGGTTATACTATCATAAGGGCAGTTGGTGATAACCAGAGACTATTGATAATTGACCCTAAAACGGGTCTTGTAATGGATTTTGGAGATATAAAACTAAATGATACTATCAGCGGCACCAGATGCTACGGCGACCAGCAAACAGAATGGGCCAATGGTTATGGTAATGCAATACTTGATAATGAAGATGTTATTAATGGAGTTATGGAAACTGGTGAAGCAGCGACAGATTTTGGTCAAGGCAGCGATGAATGGAAAGATGAAGTATTAGGATTTGCAGGCAGCACAGCAATATCTATTGCAGTTTCGGCACTTCCGTTTTTGATAGCTGTTGGTCCTCCAGGATGGATTGCTGCAGCCGCATTAGTAGGGGTAGGATTAGCCTGTTCTTGGTACGCTGCTGACATGAATGAAGATTGGAGATCTCCATCGAATCAAATTAATTTTCTTTTGAATGTTGGGCCCTCTTTTATACCTTATTTCGGATGGGAAAGTAGTTTTGGCAAGACGGGTTTAAGGGCTTTAAAGTATGGTACTAGGGGCGATATTGCTGGTGGTAAGTTAATTGTTAAAACTGCAACGTCTAAAGGAACTTCAAAAGATCTAATTAGTATTCCTAAAAATTATGAGGGGTATGTCCTTCAAACTATTGAAAATAATGGAGATAATTTAGGAGGAGGATCTATTACCAGTGTACAATACATTAGCTATGGTTCTCCAAAAGGAGTAACTAGATTAACATATGGATGGGCAGGAAAAGAAAATGCTATGACGTTAATTGGGGAGTATGGAGGGAATCGTGCAGGATATGTTATAGATAGAAATAGTGAATGGATTGACGAAACTTCTTATAAATCATATAACCATATTTCGGATTATCTTGCAACAGCTTAATTGGGTGATTTAATATGAAGTACAAATATAAACGTATGCTGAAGACTTTGTTTATGATGCCATATGATATAATTGAATCTGAACGAAAAACCCAGGTTCTTCTTTTTATTCCCGTTGGTTTAGTTATGTGTTTAATTACTGGTTGTATTATTGGATTTTTAGCTGGAGATAATTTTATTTTATTTTCCTTAGCTTTTTGTCTTATGATTCCTGGAGTTGTATTGGTTTTTTATTTTTGGGATAGATTAGATAAAAAATATAGAATAACGCCAGGCAGATCAGCACCGCTAGCGCTAGTTTATCAGGTCATTGTCATTTGGTTGTTATGTGCGTCACCTACTTTTTTCTTTTTGATGTTAATAATAGGTTCAACGTCTGGAAATATCTTTTTTGGTTTGGGCGGTGCTGTTGCGGTTGTTTATCCTATTGTGGGAATGTTTTTGAGGATTAAGACTTTCAGTGATGATAGTAGAATAATTGGTAAGAAGAAGGTAGTTTTACCTGATCGTAAAAGGCCTTTGAGGGTACCTAAGGCGGCTTTGCCAAATATTTCTGAAGTTATAGAAACAGTTGAAGGGCCGGGGTTTATTCCTATTTCTTACTGGATTATGGCTGAAGCTTTGGGAGTTTACACCATTGGTTGGGGATTTTCAAATATAAATTTGTATTTTAGTACAGGCAGTCCTTCTCTGGAAGCTGCAGTTTTCGCCATTGTTCTAGGTTTATTACTGCAAACGTTGTATTTGTTTCCAGACAAAATAAACAAAGTAGTTCCAATTGAACTAAAAACCAAAAACGGTTTCTTATTCATGTTTGTAATGGCTTTTGTGTTGTTTGGAATTTCACAGTTTTTGATTGGTTTTGTGGTGGCTTTAACTTCGTAAGGGCATAAATCAATTTTTTAGTGTAATGTTATGATTCTGAAAGATGGAATGTTTGGGGGTGTATTATAATGGGATTATTTGGTGGTTTAAAGAAGAAATCTTTGCTTGATAAGGGAAAAAATGCTGGAAATAATGGAGATCATGAAGAAGCTTTGAAGTATTTTAACCAGGTTTTGGAGATGGATCCTGAAAATGTGGATGCTCTTTTTAATAAAGGTTGCGCGTTTATAAATTTCAACAGGCAGGAAGAGGCCTTGGAATGTTTTGAGGAGGTTTTATCATTAAGTCCTGCTATTGCTAATGTATGGCTTTTTAAAGGATTTGTTTTAGGGGCGCTTAAACGGCATGGTGAAGCTTTAGAATCGTTTAATAGGGCTTTAGAATTGGATCCAGATAATTTTGATGCCTTAAATAATGCAGGATACGCACTTAAAGAAAGGGGAGAATATGAAAAAGCTGTAGAACACTATGATAAGGCTTTGAAGGTGTTTCCAGATTCTACTGTGGCATGGACCAATAAAGGGGCAGTTTTAATAGATCTTGAAGAGTATGATAACGCTTTAGAATGTTTTGACACTGCTTTGGAACTTGAGGCGCCGAATTTTAAGGCTTGGTATTATAAAGGAATAATCGCCAGGAAGTTAAATAACCTTCAAGAAGCTATCAATTGTTTTGATAAATCCTTAGAGTTGAACCCTGATTTTGAACTTGCTAAAGATGAGAAAGAAGAAGTTTTATCTTCTAAATCCTAATTTCGCTGCTGATCTCGATGAAGGATGGACCACGTCCAGATGGATTAACTTTGGTTTGAATGTAGGACCTTCTTTGATACCTTTTATTGGATGGGAAGGTGGTGTTGCTGGTAGGCTTGGTATCAATTATTTAACATCAAGCGGAACTAAGAATATGCTTATGATTGCAGGGGGTTCTAGACTTGGTATTAAATATTCAACGTCAAGTGGAGCTAAAACGATGGCAACAACAGTTACAGGAAATTCTGAGAGTTATGTGATTACAAACATGCCAAAATGGGGTGGTGGTACTTTCACTGGGGGTTATATGAGTACTGTAGAATATATTAAATATGGAACTAATAAAAGAGTAATAAGAACAGCATTTGGAGACACAGGAGATGAAGCAGCTAAAAATGCCTTAAAATATACTTATCTGCCTGATCGTGTTGCATATGTCATAGATAGAAATGGTGAAAATATTGACGAAACTTCTTATAATGTATATAACAACATTTCGGAGTATTTAAAACATTGATTATTGGAGTTTTAAAATGGAATTAAAGTATTTTTTAGGAAAATCATTTAGGTTAATTTTTTCTAGAAAAGGTATTGATATGTTGTTTTTATCCAGCCCGGCTAAACTTAGTAAAGAAGAAAGAAAATGGGCTATTATTCCTTTATTGGTTTATTTTTTACCTATTTTTTTTGTATTAACTTATTTTTGGTTTGGTATTCTTATGGGATTGAATTTTTTGCCGTTTTTCATGGCTCTAATTTCATTAATTGCTGCGGGATGCATCTATCTTGGTTATTGGGATGATTTAGGTAAAAAGTATGGTTTTGGATATGGATTCGGGAGATATCAGCTTGCAGTTATACTTTTAACTCTATTTTCACCAGCATTCTTTTTTATGGGGATCGCTTATGGATTTGCAACTGCTAATATATTTGGTGGTCTTGGTTTAGGATTGATCATGGTCTACCCAATTTTAGGCATGTTTTTTAGAATTAAAACGTTTAGTGATGATAGTACACTAATTTTAAGGGGGAAATCAATTTTACATGATAATGTAGTTTTGCCTGACGGTAAAGAGTTTTCTTCTGGAAAGAAAGAAGTTGTAGAAACAGTTAGGGGATTTGGATTTATGCCTCTTTCTTACTGGATTTTGGCAGTGGGTTTAGGGATTTTTACAATAGGTTATGGATTTTCAAACATAAGCACGTATTTCAGTAAGGGTGTTCCTTCTCTAGAATTTATTATTGTTACTATCGTTTTGGGTTTTCTATTACAAACGGTTTATCTGTTTCCGGATAAGCTTAATAGAATTGTACCTATTGAGTTGAGAACCAAGAAAGGGTTTTTGTTCATGTTTGTATTAGCTTTTGTGTTATTTGGTATTTCGCAGTTTTTGATTGGTGTTGTGACGGTTTTAACATCATAACTCTTAAAACGATGATCTTAGGTTGTGTAATCGTGTTAGGATGGTTTTCCTGCCAAATGAATTTATTTTTTGATATTTAATCATTTTTAACAGTAAAAATAGTTAATTTTAAAGTTTTCGTGTTATGTTATTAATAATTAACTTAAATATGGCCCAAAATTATTATTAAAATTATAATAGAAATTATTAAATATTAGTTATTACTAACACACATGTGGTGTTAGTATGAAGAATGAATTATTATTTATTATACTGTTAAGTTTTTTTTTAATCTTAATTTCGATAACTGGAACTGTGTCTGCGGCTAATTTAACGGTTAATCCTGGAGATAGTATCCAATCAGTTATAAATAATGCATCTTCTAATGATACAATTATTGTTAATGATAACTGTGGTTTGGGTTATACTTACACTGAAAATGTGGTTGTTAATAAAACAGTGCAGCTAAAAGTTAATGATGGTGGAAATGTCACCATTCAGGCTTTGAATTCTTCACAACCTATTTTTACTGTAAATGCGTTTGGAAATAGTACTAAAATTCAAAATTTCAAGATAACTGGAGCTACAGACTCAAGTGGAATATATTTGGATGGAACTTCAAACTGTATCATTAATGGGAATAGTTTAACAGGTAATCAATATGGAATACGTAGTTCTAATAACAAGAATAATATTCTATACCAAAGCACTATAACAAGCAATCAGCATGGAATAGATCTTTATAATAGCACAGATAACCTCTTATATCAAAATAGTATCACAAGTAACCAGTATGGAATCTATCTTTCTAATTCTTCTGCTGATATTAATTTCAACAGAATATTTGGAAACAGCGAATATGGACTTTATAATGCAGGTAATGGAACAGTAAATGCCACAAACAATTGGTGGGGCTCAAATAATCCAATAGTCTCATCAAATATTGGAAGTGATATTTGCATAGCAGGGGGGACTGTAATTTATGATCCATGGCTTGTGCTTAATTTGATTGGTTCTGTTATTCATGTAACTCCTGATAGTAGTTCTAGTTCTGAGATAACGGCAGATTTAACTCATGATAATCATGGAGCAGATACATCATCCTCTGGAACATTGCCCGAGGGAATACTTATAAACTTTATAACAACATTGGGAACCATTGATAACTCTGCAACTACAAGAAGGGGTAAAGCAGTAGTCACGCTTACATCATGCATTAATTCGAGCGCAACTACGGTTTCAGCAATATTAAATAACCAAACAGCTTCAAAAGCTTTTCATAATTCTTTTAATAGCATAGGAGCAGCTGTAAATGATCCGTTAACTTCAAATGGAGATATTATCATTGTTGGAAATGGGACGTATAATGAAAACGTTGTTATAAATAAAAATCTTACTATAATTTCGGAAGGTAATGTAACTGTGCATGCAATAAATTCTTCGATTTCTGTTTTCACCATTAATTCTGGGGGCAGTGGTTCTTTAATTCAAGGATTTACTATTATGGGAGCTAACCTTGCTAATTCATTTCAATATTTATCTCCTGCAGGTATATTACTTGCATCGGCTAATAACTGCACTGTATTGGATAATACCATAAAAAATAATGTTTATGGTATTTATCTTTTGGATTCTAGTTATAATGAGATTATTGGGAACATAATTGAAAATAATGAACAAGGGATTATTATTCCTAATGCCTGCGAAAGTTTGGAGGGTTGGTTAGTTTCAAATAGTAATCCTGAAGGTGAAGAATTACAATATTGGGTCCATCAATATTATCAATACTTTTTTGGAATCGGTTCAAATTCTATATTCAATAACATAACTGATAATAAAATAAGAAACAATACATATCACGGTATATATTCCACTGGTGAGCTCTCTTCATTAGGTTATAATCAATTAATTTCAAATGATATAACTGGAAATGCAATAGGTATATTTTGTGGGGAATCAGCAGTAATTAAGGCTCATTTCAATCGTATAGCTGGAAATAATCTAACTGGATTTTGTATGGCTGTGGGAAATACGAATACGGATGTTTCAAATAATTGGTGGGGTTCAAATAATCCTAAAATGATCCTTAATTCAACAGGAGATTATATTAATGCAGATTTCTGTTATATAGGGCGTTATCCCGGAACTGAATATTATCAATGGCTCCCCTCAAATTGGATTTTAGAAAAATTCGCTCCAATTATTGTTTTGAACATTAGGCCAACTTCTTACAAAGTTTCCAATGGAAAATGTGACGAATCTATTATCACTGCTGACCTAAATTACAATAGTAATGGGGAATGTATTTCTTCGAAAGGCCATATTCCTGATGGAATATCAATCTATTTTAGAACAAATAGTGGCATAATTACTAATATTGGATATACCTTGAAAGGAACAGTAACATCTAACCTTACATTAGATCAAAACCTCCAATCAGGCATAACTAGCATAACAGCAAATTTGGACAACCAAAATGTTTCTACGCAAGTGGATAGAATCGCTAAGGTGAATATAACTATTTTTAGCACTGCTATAGATTTATCTACTAATCAGCCTTTATTGTTTACTTATGAAATCCCTTTAAATGAGTCTGTAAGTTGGGTTAGTGTGCTCTGGAAGACGAAAGAGGCTGAGTTTGGTAATTTTTCTCAAATAGGAATATTTGAAGTTGAAGTAGATTTAATTGTTAATGGGAAAATAGTAGTAACTAAAAATGTTGCTAATGAAAAGTATCTACACTATAAAAATTACTCTTACAATCCTCACCTTTTTAATGATATAAATATTATAAACAAAATTTTTTCAAAGACATCAACAAGTGGACTTTCTCTTGAATCTATGTTTTATTTAAGTTGTTTCTTGAATGAGTCCTCTCTTAATCATCTTAAAAATTTAACAGGAACACAATTGGAAGAAGCATTAATTAACGAATTCCGGATTATAAATTCGTTTACTGATGAAGAGTTTGCATTGTTAAAAAACCATACATTATTCACAGATTTTATTGGGGTAGATATGTCTTATACAGGAAATGCAGGTCCCATAATAGAATTACCCTCATCTAATGAAAATCAGATCAAAGAATTACCTTTCAGTGGTAATTATATTTCCCGATTAAGCAAAATTACCTATTGGAACGGAGCATATCTTGATACTGATACAAATGGAATGTATTTCTTTAAACCTGGAGGTTATGAAGGTGTAAGAAGTTTTGCTATAGTCACTACTAAAGTTACTGATGAAATATTACAATACTGGTTGGAACAAAAAGATAAAAAAAATATAAATGGGACTTATATTTACCAGGCAGGACCTATGAAAGCTGCTTATGGTACTTTTCTCACGTCTCTTATAATGATTAAGTGTCATGATATGGTTGCAGATCAGGCCGCAGCTAAATTAAATGTTACTTGGAGTCGTACCAGTCCAATTGCAGTTTCAGTGTGTGATGATGCTTACGAATGTTATATGACTTTGGAATGTGATCATAGTTTTGGAATGACTGTAACTGGAGATCCAGGTAATGTTTGGGCATTCCGATTTGCTTGTTCATCTGCAATTAACCCTATTGAATATTTGGTTATGAAAACGTTATTCCCTGTTGCTAATTCTTCTGGAAATAATTCTTCTTTTGAAGATAGTGTGTATTTAGAACATCTATATTCTTCTATTACGCTTGGTTTGGGTCAAATGATTCTAAATGGTGAAATGCCAGATATTTTAATGAGTGACAGTTATCTGATAATGTGCAGGGACGGTAAATTTTTAGTATTAGATCATGAGACAGGTATTCTAAGAGATGCTATGATCATTGATCTTGAATTTATGAATAGTGCTTATTGTTTCTCTGATCTTCAAACAGAATGGGCTTTTGATCTAGGTGAAGAATTGGATAGCATTAACCCTGATACTTGGCCTGAGCAGTTACAATCAATTAATAATGTAACAATTGCTTTGAGCAGTATTGCAGCGGTTCTGGGAAATGTTGTTTATGAAGGAAGCGCTATTGCAAGTGCCGAATTTTTAGGACCGATAATATTAATAATAGCGCCGCTTGCATTCCTAGATGCTATCCAACCGTATGCAATACAGGAGGCAGAGCAAAACGGAGACTTTAACCTGGCAGATTATCTAAAAAATAATAATTTAATGGATCAAGTATGGGATATATTAACCAGCCATGGACCACCACAAGGAGTTTGGGATGAATCATATGGTTACAGTAATCCCAACGTGCAGAGGAATTTAGAAGATATAAAGAATTTGAAGGAAGGTGCACTATCAATATGGAATGAAATATCTGGATTTGCAATAAGTCATCCAGATCAGCTCTTTGATAAAAGGCACAATCCCATGAGTGAGAGTTATTGGGAAAATTACTTCCGAGAACAAAATATTAAATCAATGCGAAATGCAGAACAACAGATCACAGAATCCATACTGAATGTTGTAGGCGGTGACAAGTATGATGAGGTAGGTCAAGTTATAGATGCACTTGCGAGAGATGCTGGTAAAAGAATTGCAAGCGGAGTATCCAAGTATCAAGTTGGCAATATTGCAAGTGGTACATTGGATGTTGCAGTAGCACTGGTGGAGATTCATTGGGCGCTTCTGCTTAAGATAGCTTACCCCTGAAGATAGAGAGGAGGATCATGACCAGATAGATGTATTAACCTATTGACAATACATTAATTTATATCTCAATATTGGGGAGGGAGGGTATATCATAGTAATATGCCATTTTTTTAGGAGGTGTTATAATAGGCCTATTCAACAAATCTAAGAAGAATGTACAGATTAAAAAAGCTTATGAACTATTTAATCAGGGTAAATATCAAGAAGCGTTAGATTGTTATGATAATATTTTAGAAAAAGACCCAGAGTATCCTGAAGCATGGTTTCAAAAAAGTTTCGTTTTGGGAGAACTTGGAAAACATAAAGAATCTTTAGAAGCTAATGATAAGCTTTTAGAACTGGTTCCCAACTTTTTTGGTGCAGAAGTTCAGAAGTGCCACATTTTACTTAATCTTGGTAGGTATCATGATGCGTTGGAATGTTCAAAGAAGACTATGAAAAGTTTTGATAGGCTTTTAAAAGAAGATTCAGAATTTACTGGTGCATTTGATAAAGTTCGAGAAAAAGATCCAAAACGCGCTGGTGTATTGGATAATATTCTTAAAAAAGATTCAAAAATTAATGATATGGTGAGTAACAGAGGAAAAATCCCTGGAAGACTTGAAATATATCATGAAATGATAGAATTATATGATATGATTTTAGAACATGAACCAAAAGATGTAGATGCATGGTATATTAAAGGTTTAATTCTTGAAAAACTTGGAAAATATGAAGAAGCTTTAAAAGCTTATGATAATGCTTTAGAAATGGATCCAAAACATGTAAAAACATGGCAGGGCAAAGGTTATGTATTGATAGAACTTGGTAAATATCAGGATGCATTAGATTGTTATAATATGGTTTTAGAATCAGATTTCCAAAATGTTAATGCATGGTATCGTAAGGGCTTTATTTTAGGAGAACTTGGTAAATATCAAGAAGCAATTGAATGCTATGATAATGCGTTAGGAATAGATCCAAATTATGTTATTGCATGGTTTAATAAGGGATACACACTAAAAAAACTTGGGAAACATCAAGACGCTATAAAATCTTATGATAAAACTTTAGAACTGGATCCAAAAGACGATGCGGCATGGTTTTTCAAGGGTGATGCGTTGAAAAATCTTGGGAGATATCAGGAAGCTTTGGAATGTTTTGATAAGGTTCTGAAAATAGATCCGAAGCATGTTGATGCATGGTATAACAAAGGGAATACTCTTGAAGCACTTGCAAGATATTATGATGCTATAAAATCTTATAATATGGCCTTAAAATTAGATCCAACATATTCTAATGTATGGGTTAATAAAGGTATTGTCTTTAAAGATCTTGGAAAATATCATGAGGAAATAAAGTGTTATGATAATGCTTTAGAGGTTGATTCAGGGAATATTTATGCATGGTATAACAAAGGAAATGCATTTGGAAAGCTTCATAAGTATTCTGAAGCAATAGAAAGTTTTGATAAAGTTTTAGAAATAAATTCAAATAATGATGAAGCATGGTATCTTAAAGGTTTTAGTCTTGAAGAGCTTGGAAGACATGAAGAAGCAGTGGAATGTTATGATAAAGCTTTGCAGATAGATCCAAATAAAGCTGAAGCATGGTATCTTAAAGGTTTTAGTCTTGAAGAGATTGGAAGACATGAAGAAGCGTTAGAGAGCTATAATAAAGCTTTAGAAATCGATCCGGATCACGAAAATGCCAAAATAGCGAAAGAAAAGATTTTGTCTTCTGAATCTTAAAGGTGTAATAGCATGACAGAAATGACTGACAATATATTTCTGTAGATCAAAATGAGATTTATTTGTTGATGGACCTATAAAAACAGCATATGAACCGTTTGGAGGTTTGGTGATTAAATATCATAATGTCCTGCAGATGCCGCAGCTTCCAAATTTAATGTTACCTGGACTCGTACCACTCCTATTGCAGTTTCTACATTGGATGATGCTTATAACACGCTTCTTACTGGAGAAATGAGTCACAGGATGGGTATGGATGTAGTTGGGGATCCTGATAATGTGAGGGCGTTCCGTTATGCTTGTTCGTCGTCCTTTTCACCGATTGAGTACTGGGTTATGGCGTCATTATTCCCAAATCCTGACCAGAATGGGACAATAGTCGGTTCAAATCCGTTGGGTAGTGTAACGCTTGGGTTGGGTGACCTGATGCTAAATAGTGGACAGCTGGAGATATTTGAAAGTAATGGTTATATTGTCATTAAGGCTGTTGGTAGCAATGGAAAAATATTGTTAATTGACCCGGAAACTGGTCTTGTTATGGACATTTTAACTGGGAATGAAACCAGCTGCGGAAGTTACTGTTACAAAAACCAGCAGGCAGAATGGGGTAATGATTTAGGTAATATAATACTTAATAATGGACCAGCTATAAATAGGGCCATAGAAACCGGGGAAGCAGTAGCCGCGGACTGGGGTCAAAATGACATGGAAGATACAGTACTTGGACTTGCAAGCAGTGCAGCAATATCTGTTGGAGTGGCAGCGATGATTCTAGGAGGCCCGCCAGGTTGGTTTATTGGTGGTGCGTTAATATTGGCGGGAGTAGCAGGTTCTTATTATGCCTCTGATCTGGATGAAGGATGGAATCCATCTAGATGGATTAACTTTGGTCTGAATGTTGGACCTTCTTTGATACCATTCATTGGAGCTGAAGGTGGTGTTGCTGGTAGGCTTGGTATCAGTTATGTCACAAAAGCTGGGGCTAAAAAGAGTGTTACAACAGTTGCAGGAAATTATGAAGGCTATGTGGTTACAAACATGCCCAACTGGGGCGGCGGTACTTTCACCGGGGGCTATATGAGTACTGTAGAATATATTAAATATGGAACTAACAAAAGAGTAATAAGAACAGCATTTGGAGACACAAGAGAAGAAGCTGCTAAAAATGCTCTAAAATACACTGTACTGCCTAGCCGTGCTTCAGTGATTGTGAACAGTTATAGTCCTGAAATTGATGATTATGGTTCCGTAGCATATAATAACATTGCAGATTACTTTGCAACAACATAAATTATTTTATTTTATTGGAGAGATTAGATGGCAGTTAAAAATTATTTTTCGATATTTTTTACAAATGAACCTTGGAAGTTAGATGGGGAAGAAAGGAAAATTCATATTCTACTTAATGTGGTTTTAGGTATACCTATTTTATATTTACTTTCTTATATTTTCGCTAATCTTATGAAATTACATTATTTGCCCTTCTTTTTTGCCCTCTGTTTTTTTTTAATTGCATGGATTTTTTATGTATATTATTGGGATCAACTGGACAGTAAATATGGATTGAAACCTTTTCAATCACCATTTCCGTATTCTTATCAGGGTTATATAATTCTTTTTACTCTTTCGGCGCCTGCATTTTTCTTTTTAATGTTGGCATTAGGTTTAACATCGGGCAATTTCTGGTTTGGGTTAGGCGGTGCTGTTGCAGTGGTTTATCCTATTTTGGGAATGTTTTTTAGAATTAAAACGTTCAGCGATGATAGTATATTAATTCCTAAAGGTAAAGCAGTTTTACCTGATAATGTGGTTTTACCAGACGGTAAGGAATTTTCTTCTAGTAAAAAGGAAGTTATTGAAACTGTTAAAGGTTTTGGTTTTATGCCTCTCTCTTACTGGATTCTTGCATCGGCTGTGGGTTTATATACTGTTGGTCGCGGGTTTTCAGGAATACAATTGCACTTCATCAGTGGAACGCCGTCTTTAGGGGCTGCTGTTTTCACTATTATTCTGGGTTTATTACTGCAGACCGTGTATTTGTTTCCGGATAAGCTTAATAGGATTGTTCCTATTGAGTTGAGAACTAAGAACGGGTTTTTATTCATGTTTGTGTTTGTTTTGTTTGGTGTTTCACAGTTTTTAATCGATCTTGTCACAGTTCTAACTTCCTAAAAACAAACTTAATAGACAGAAATGAACATGATTGCAAACCACAGGTACTTCACTGATGATATAGCAACTTATATTAAGTATCCGGGGGATGCTGCTAAAAAGATCACAGTTGAAGACCCAGATAGTAATGAGTTAATAGACCTTGATTTCACTGGCAATCCTATTTCTAGAGTTAGTACTATGATTTATGCAAATGGTGGATACTTCCATGTAGATGATCCTGTCAATCCTACTTCTCTTGTTTATAAATATGCGGGTTATGAAGTAGTGATTCCAAACTAAAATACATTATAAACACGGCTTCCCAAAACACAGATCTCCAACGTCTCCAAGACCAGGAACAATATAACCATCTTTGTTGAGTTTTTCATCAACGGAACAGGTGTAAATTTCAACTTCAGGATGGTTTTTAAATATTTTTTCTATTCCATGCTCTGCAGAAATGACATTAAAAATTACAATCTTTTTAGGTGTGCCCTTCTTTTTAATTTCACTTAAAATAGCGTTTAAGGTGTGGCCTGTTGCAAGCATAGGGTCTGCAACTATAATGATCTTATTTTTTAAATCTGGCAGTTTAATATATTCTATTTTTGCATTAAATGGAGGTTCTTCACTTCTCCAGGCGCCGATAACCCCATATTCTGCCTCTTTGAAAACGTGTGATATTCCTTCAACCAGAGGAATTGCAGCCCTTAAAATGCTTACCACCACGATATTTTTCATGGCATCGATTTCAATCCCTTCTGCAGTTCCAAGAGGCGTATCTACAGTTACAGGTTTCTTTTCCAGGGTATTTGCATACTTATATCCCATCAACCTTCCAATTTCAATAATTCCCTCCCTGAAATGGACTCGGTCTATATTTTTGTCCCTTATTCTGGTGAGATTTTTCTGTACAACTGCATGGTCAACTACTTTTAACATGGGATACGCCTGCTTTGAAATTATTCTATTTTTTCTTCTTCATTATCATTTATTATAACCCTTTTACCCTCTGCAGTAGGTATGACCTTCATTTTCCCGCCTTCAAATTCTTTATCCAGCTCTTTTCCTTCAAATAACATGTGTAAAAAGACTGCAAGGGATGATACTTCTGAATGGGGCTGCGAAGTTACAGAAACATTCCAGTCAGCTTCTTTATAGACTTTAGTAGGGACTCTTGAACCCCCAACCACTACAAGCTTGTCCTTTGGCGATTTTCTAATATCACTTACAACTTCATGGACCTGAGACCCGTACATTGTGAGGTGAACTACTTCACCACCGTTGTTTTTCCATTCATCTATGAGGTTTTCATAATTTTTTTTATAATCCACTTTAAATTGACCGCCCCAACGTTTAGAAACATCTCTGACGTTTTCCATGAGCTTTGTATCTTCATCTCCATTTAAGATTACTCCATCTGCTCCAAAAGCTCTTGCTGTTAGGCAAACGTGGGTTGTTATTCGCGCATCTCTTTTTTGTCTGTGGTCAAGTCTTAAAACATTGATTTTCACTCTATCAGCTCTTATATGTATATTAAAACAGTAGTCATTACAAGAAGGGATACTAAACGCCCTATTTCATTGGAAGCTCCTAAAATATCTCCTGTTGCATATTTAAACTGTTTTGAAGCCACAGCAGCAACTGCAGAACCTGCAATTATCCCTCCAATTATTCCAAGGATTCCTGTGATATTTATGGCTAAAAATCCAATTATTGACGTTAAAATAAATGACAGTACTAATAATTTTATGTTCATTGATTCTATAAATAACCTTCCAGTTCCATCTGGAAACGGTTTTGAAAATGTTGCACAGGTTATAAGGCTTGTTTTTGCAGCTACCTCCGAAATTAAAAGTACTAAAAATATTAAACTTGCAGGGATAGCATTAATTGCTGAAAATGTAATTAGGGCAACTATAAAAAATAGGGAGATACCTCCAGTCCCAACCATCATATCCCGCATAACTTGAATCTTTTTGTTATGGTCTCCATGTACCATAAGTCCATCGCCCATATCCATAAGTCCATCTAGATGATGGAATCCAGTAAACCAGATTGCAAAACTGTAAACTATTGCTGCTGTTATGAGTTGAGATAGGTGAAGTACATTTAAAGATATGAATCCAACTGCACCAACAAATATTCCAATTAAGCCGCCAATTACCGGCCAGAACCATGTGAAAGCTGCCATTTCCTCAATGGTAGTGTGAATATTTAGGGGGATAACTGTTGAAAATGAAATAAGTCCGGCTATCCCTTTAAGTTTAGATGAATTTGATGCAGGGTGTGATTTTTCGTATTCTACATTCAGTACTCTTTTGTCGCTCATGATCATTCCCCGATCATTCCTCAAATATCTTGGACATGCACCCTGCAATAAGTCCTGCAAATACATCATCAAGTACAGGGCCAAGTTTACCAATTATGCCTGGTTTTTCCTCATCATATCGTTTAAAATTAAATATTGCTTTGGTCCCTGCAATTTGATTCGCTACAGACATTCCAAAGACTTCATCGGAATATAAGTATGCAGGATCATCATCTACATTTATTCCTGTTACTCTATGTTTTGCGTAATCTTCTTCAAGCCTTATTCCTGCAATTATGAACGACACAACGTTCAAATCTTCTAGAGACTTTAGGATCTGTTTGTGTAATTTTTCGTATAGCTCTTCGCTTTTTTCTACGCCTACACACAGTTCCATCCCGGCATCAACAAGATCCTCTATTTTGATACCCACACATTCTATATAATCTAAAACTTCTTTTTTATATCCTGAATTTAAAATGGCTTTTCTTGTGGCTTCTCTGACGCATTTCATAACTAAATCTTGAATTTCTGCGCTGTCAATTTCTTTGTCATTTTTTCCAGTACAGGCTACAATTAGTGAATCATTAGGATTTCCTGTAGATATATCTCCTGAAGAGCTTCGGACATCTAAATCCCATAATGCTGCTACTTTAGCCCTTTCTGCACATGAATGTGCGTTTAAAAGTGATTTATAACTTAGATCATTGTTTATAATTAATATGGTGCTTATGGATCTTTTATTATTATAATCCTCATTAATTACTTCTCCTGCACCCAATATGTTAAATGCATGGACTGAAACTATGGCTGTTACATACTCTGATGTTTCAACGATTGACTCGCTAATGCTGGCACCTGTTAAGATTACTGACGCTGGACTCAGCACATTTTTATTTTCAAGGAATTTATGGATATATCCTTCTTTATTTGGAATATCCGTATAATACGAATGGTTTATTATAGTTTTGATAGTTGAAAAATTATTGTTAACATTACTTAAAGATAAAAACCCCTTTTCTCTTTGGATTATAAGGGCGTCGCTTTCTATATTAATTTGGGCATCTTTGATACATATTTTATCCATTAAATCACCCTAAGGTTATTGCTGAAGCTGGTCAATTTAATTCTGATTTCTAAAATTTTGTGGTTTCCAGCTTGAATCTTGAAGTTGATATTATATTCACAGTCACCAATATTTAATAGGTGGGCAGAACATATGAATATATAGAGAAGGTGATGGCATGAAAGTTCATCTGAGGGTCTTTGTTGAGATAAGAAATTTAGGTAAAGCTATGAATGCTCTAACTGATGCAGGAATAACTGGATTTTATATTTTAGAATATAAGGGTATGTCTCCCCAGGATTGGAAGGGATTTTCTATAAAGGAAGATCCAGAGTCTGCAATTAAGATGATCAAAGATCATGCAAAGAATGCGCTGCTTATCTGCAGTGTTGTGGATGAAGAAAAAGTGGATGAAATAGTAAAAATGGTCCGCGATGCTCTTATGGGCGAAAAATACACTATTTTAGAAGTTCCAATACGCAGGATAATTATAAGTGACGGTAAAAATGAATAACTTGTTGTAAATATCAGTTATTAATTTATTTTATGTTTTTCTCTTTTCTAAAATAAGTTTTAATAATGTCATCATGCTTAATTTTACCTTATTTTTCTTAAAATAAATTTATAATAAAATATTATATGTCTGATCTATTTATATATTTAAATTGGCATTAATTGACTTTATTTTAAAATAGCAGCCTTTTAGAGCATTTTAAATCATTAATTAATGTTAAAATATATTAATTTTAAAATTTTGAACAATACAACATTTTTTTAATTTTTAGTTAAAATATTAGATATTTTATTGGATTAAAAACTATTTTTATTTTATAAATTTCAAAAAAAGGGTAAAATTTATATATTAAAACGTATTAAAAATTCAATTCCCCTATTTCTATTTCAAAAAATCATATTAAGTAAATAATCACATCTATTTTGAGATGAATTTCATAAAATATTTATATGCAGTAATACAAATTATTACTAAGTTTATACGGAGGTGTTAATTATGCTCCAACTGGTTCAGGGGTACCTAACCCTAGTGGCACCAAACAATCAACTGAACCAAAAAAACATATGGAGTGTGATTATATTAAGCGACAAATTAAAGCTAGTACGCTATTTGCGCTGTGCTCGATTGCAGCGCTCCTTATTATAAGTCCTGCAGCTGTTTCAGCTCATGGGATAGGTGCTTATAACGTTAAAATAACATCTAAGTATGTTATGGCAACAGGTAAATGTAGTTGTAGTTTGGCATCAAATTACAATTATCATACTAGAGTTTTCTACAATTATGACCCTTCATCACATACACGGGGAACTCTCTCATTTGAAGAAGGCCCTTCTTCGTGGACTTCACCTGAAGGTATGTGGTACAGTACAGTAACAGATATGGATTTCTGTTTAGTTCATGGAAAATCCCATGACTATCGTGGATTTTATTTAATCCCATATGATGGGGTAATCAATGGAAAAGAAGTTAAAAATGGATATTTCACAGGAAAAAAGATTGTTCCAAAAAATACAACACAAGTGGCTCAAAATACAGATCCCAATATTCCCAAGGTAAAAGCGCAGGATTATGAAGATGAGACAGTTGAACTGCTCATTGGAAATAAGTTGTATAGAATCGATAAAGATAAATTTGATTCATTTAAAATTGAGGGCCTATGGATAGCTGGGATGTAAATAATTCCAGCTCCAATTTTCTATTTTTCCAGCCAAAACTTTTGGTTTTAAACATGTAAACATGAATTTTTTTAAAATTAGCTAATTTATAACTTTGGACTTAGCTTGGTAACTTTACCATGGTAAGCCAGAAACTTTCTATTGATTGTATAACTTTTATAAACTGGTCAAAGTCCACTGGTTTTATGATGTAACAGTTGGCATGGTTGCAATAAGTTTTTAAAACATCGTCTTCAGCACTTGAAGTGGTTAGAATGACAACGGGAATACATTTGAGTTCTTCATTTTCTTTTATTTCTTTTAAAACTTCACGCCCATCTTTTCGAGGTAAATTCAAATCAAGCAATATTAAGTCTGGTTTTGAAGTATCTGTATATTCACCACTATGCTGCAGATATTCCATAGCTTCTACACCGTCTTTTACATGATATAATTTGTTATTTATTTTAAAATCCTTAAAAACCTCCATTACAAGACGGGCATCTGCAGGATTATCTTCTACAAGTAAAATTTCAACTGTTTTACCTATCAATTTACCACCATAAATTAAATTCACGTGTTAAATATTGTACTATTCTATATGTTAGCTGCTGGTTTCCAGATATCAGCTTGATACTATGTTTAAATAGGATGAAAAGCACTTATTTATTTTTTTTAATTAAACTCCATGTAGTTTGCAATTCTTTAATTAATGATTTATTAACATTTTTATGTTTATATTTGTCTATTAGAAAGAATTCTTTTCTTTAATGAATGTTTAACAGGTATGTTTGAATAGGGGACTATAATTATTTTTTTAAGAATTAATGCATCTTTTTTAAACATTTTATTTAGTTTCTCTTTATAATGGGATGTATTAATAATGTACCACTATAGATTAATATGTATGATTGAAATATTAATACTTTTCTAAAACTTTCATAATTGGGGGGATAAAAAAGGTTTAATGGAATATAAAATGAATATGGCGGAAATGAAAAATAAATAGGGGTATAATAAATATGAAACTTGATTTAAAAATTAAAATTAAATCTTTATAATATTTAAAAAGGGATAATATATTAAAATTTAGATGTATTCCATTTATTGAAAACTATGGTTAAAATGGGGATAATTTAACAGTTTTAATCCAGAAAGTCTTTGATTATTTTGACTATATTTAAAAACCTGTTAAAATTCACAGTTTTTGTAACATAATGCAGGTATGATTGTAATATGTCCTGTAGTTTATATGTAGAATGGAATGTCCTTTTCAGTAATGGGCGGTCATGATTCTTAATTAGATAGTTTAAACATAATTTCATAGATGTATATAAGTTTAAATCATTTTAACATCTTTAAAGGCTCTTATGCGTCTCATGCATGATTCACAAGTACCGCAGGGTTTTTCTTCACCTATATAACATGAATAACTTAAATCCATAGGTGCATCTATTTCCATGCCGAGCTTAACTATTTCAGTTTTACTCATGTTTATAACTGGAGCTTCAATTTTTACACCTTCAAGTGTACCAATTTCCAGGACATTATTAAATGCGTCTAAGAATTTTTTTGAGTTATCTGGGAATGTAACTGCTTCTTCTAAGTCCCATCCTACAATGATCTTTTCTGCATTTAGAGCTTCTGCAAAAGATGTTGCTATGGCTGTAAAAACTACATTTCGCCCAGGAACCCATACTTTTCGAGCTGTTTCATCGCAAATTTCCTTGCTGTCGAGTTCATCCATTTTAAGTTCAGGGACCTCCGCGTCAGAAGTTAAAGCTGACTTTCCAAGCTTTTTAAGCCATGGAAGATCCAGAACGTTGTGTTCAATTCCCAATTTTTCACATACGGCTCCTGCAGACTTAATTTCCATTTCTGCACTTCTTTGACCGTAGTTAAACGTTATCGCATGGATTTCATATTTATCACTGTAATATGCTGTTGCAACGGTTGAATCGAGCCCTCCTGAAAGGACAGATATTGCTTTTGGTTTGTTTTTCATTATATCACACCGAATTTTATAATTAATAATTATCCAACAATTCCTTAAATGCATTGTTAGCTCTTTTCATAACATCTTTTAGAGGTACGCCCGTTTCATATGCTATTTTTTTAGCATCCTCATATTCGGGGCTGTAGTTTATTACTTCTTCTCCAATCATTCCAATCTTGATCTGTATATCGTGTTCCAGTCCACTAATATCTAGCTTTATAGGTACAATTTCTCTTTTTACAATATTTCTGTGGACATAAGGTAGTACTCTAACTCCAAGTGTTCCAGTTTCCCTTATAATTGCTTCAGATACTGCACTGCTATCTTTTGGTTTTGTTATCACTCTTAAAAGATGCCCTGGCCTATTTTTTTTCATTAATACTGGAATCACACTAATATCTAAAGCCCCTTTATCCATAAGCTTATCAAATGTGTGACCAATAACTTCTCCGGTTACAGTATCAAGGTTAGTCTCAAGAATAGACACCTTATCAGTTGGAACAATAGATTCTCCCTTCACAACCCTTAAAACATTTGGTATTTCAAGGTTTCTTTTTCCTGCCCCGTACCCGATCCTGCTGTTTGTAACCAGGGGGTAAAAATCACAGATCTCATCCACCATGTTTACATAAAGAGCTGCTCCTGTGGGAGTTGTAAGCTCATAATTAACAGGCCCTCCAAATGATGGAACATTTTTGAGTATTTCAAGAGTTGCAGGTGCAGGAACACTTAATTTTCCGTGCATGCTGTTAATTCTGCCCCCACCAAGTGCAACTGGCATTCCATAAATTTTTTTTGAATCAAGCCCTAGTTTATAGAAACAATAAGCAGAACCGATGATGTCAGCTACAGCGTCTGCAGCTCCAACTTCATGGAAGTGTATTTTATCTAAACTTGTACCATGAACTGTAGATTCCGCTTCTGCAACTGTTTTGAATACTTTTTTTGCAAATTCCAAAACTTCAGGACTAATTTTGTATTTAACTTTATCTAGAATCTCAATGAGCTCTGCATAACCAATTGAATTTTTGTCTTCACATTCAATATCTGCATATGTGGCAGAAATGCCTGATTTTTTGGTCTTATCTATTTTGATCTTGATATCCCCAAAATGAGACGCATAGTTTTCCATAACTTCTGCTACCTCTTCTGCATCCACTCCTAGATCTATAAGTGCGCCTAGCACCATGTTTCCAGATATTCCTGAATTTTGAGGATCTAAAATAACTACCATTATACCAATTTCCTTTGAAGCTGTTATTTTTTTAAGACTGTAATTTGTATCTTAATTATATTCAATAATTTTAATAGATTAATTGATGTTTCTATTAAACTCAAACATGATATTTGACGAATTTAATAATTACTGTTTGAATCCACAATAAACTGCAAGATGGTAATATTTCCAGATTATATCGACATCTTTAAAACCAATTTCACGAAGCCAGTCAAGATGATCAGTTATTTTTACAGGATGATCTTCTGTTTCTGCAGCAGGTACCCATTTTTCTTCTATTTCTCCCATGCCGATGCTTAAGTTCATGAATTCTTTCCATTTGGCAGTATATACTTCTTGTAACTGTTTATTTGATGCTAAAACGGCATCTGCATTTAAGAATACTCCTCCATGGGCCAGAGCTTCGTATATTTTTTTGTAAAATCTTTTCTTATCCTCATCCGTTGCAAGGTGATGCAGTGCCAGTGAAGAAACGATTACATCATATTTTTCGGTGAAATTATATTCATAAAAATCACCTACAGTATATTCTATGTCAGTGTAATCCTGTAATTTTAATTTAGCCATTTCTATCATATTTTCAGCTAAATCGAGACATGTTACTTCGGTATTTTTAAATTGTTCCTTCAATGTTTGGGTTACAGTTCCAGTACCACAGCCAAGGTCAAGGACTTTTACAGGAGCATCCTGTTCAAATGGAATGGAACTGATTAATGCATTTATCATGTCTTTATAATGTGGAATTAATTTAAGGATAACTTCATCAAATTCGGAGGATTCTTCTTCAAAATGAGCCTTTACTTTATCGCTTTTTTTCAAAATAATTCACCTTTAAAAATTAAATGATACAGTTAACTGTTAAATATTATACTTTTTTTAGTATAATATTAGAATTTTAGTGGATTTAAAATGAGCTATTGAATTACAAAAAAAGAATTATAAAAAAAAGAATAGGGATTTATTTTATTACCATTAAGGTATCTCCTGCGTTTACAGTATCCCCTTCTTTAATGAAGATTTCTTCTACAGTTCCAGAGCTTGTAGCATGGATATCATTTTCCATTTTCATAGCTTCTAAGACAGCGACTACATCTCCTTCATTCACATTATCTCCTTTATCAACTTTGAGTTTAAGTATCATTCCCTGCATTGTAGAAGTTATTCCTCCTTCAACAGGGCCTGTAGATCCTTGAGAGCCTTCTGCTTCTATTTCCATGTAACCTACTGGTTTCACTTTAACATTAAAGATTTCACCATCCACATCTACAGCATATTCTGTAGGGATTCCAGTTGGTGCTTCACATGAATCAGCTTCTACAGGTGGTGCAAGTGGTTCTTCTTCACAATCACCACGTAAGAATTTTGGAGCAACAGCAGGATAAAGAGCATATGTTAAAATATCCTCTTCTTTTTTAATAATTCCTAATTCTTCTCCTTTTTCTTTGCATTTTTCAAGCTGAGGTTTAAGTAAGTCCGCAGGTCTTACAGTTATTGGTTTTTCATCACCAATAATTTTCTTCATGATATCTTCATCAACAGGTGCCGGAGGTTTTCCATATAATCCTTTCAGATAATCTTTAACCTCTTTAGTGACAGATTTATACCTTTCTCCACCTAATACATTCATAACTGCTTGAATTCCAACTATCTGACTTGTTGGGGTTACAAGGGGAGGATATCCAAGGTCTTTCCTAACTCGCGGTACCTCTTCAAGCACATCCTCGTATCTATCAAGTGCATTTTGAACCTTAAGCTGTGATACAAAATTTGACAGCATTCCACCAGGTATCTGATAAATTAAAACTTCGGTATCTACTTTTTCAGCAATAGGGTCTAAAATACTGCTGTACTTTTTACGTATTTCTTCAAAATACTTTTTGATATTTGTAAGAAGTTTTAGGTCAAGTCCAGTATCATAAGGAGTACCTTGAAGGGCTGCTACCATACTTTCAGTTGGCGGCTGGGATGTACCCCATGAAAGAGGTGAAATAGCAGTATCTAAAATATCTACCCCTGCTTGACAGGCAGCATAGTAACTCATAGGTGTCATACCGCTTGTGCAGTGACAGTGTAAGTTTATTTTTAGATTTGTTTCTTCTTTAAGGGCAGTTATTAATTCATAAGTATCATGTGGTGTTATTAAACCAGCCATATCTTTTATGGCTACTGAATCACATTCTAATGCTTCTAATTCTTTTGCAAATTCTACATATTTTTCTACAGTATGAAAAGGACTTACTGTATATGAGATTACTCCCTGTACGTGTGCATCCTGCTCTTTTGCAACTTTAATGGAGTATTCCATGTTTCTTATATCATTTAATGCATCGAATATTCTGAAAACATCTACTCCATTTTCATAGGATTTCTCAACAAATTTTCGTACTACATCGTCAGGGTAATGTTTGTACCCTACTAAATTTTGACCACGAAGTAACATTTGAATAGGAGTTTTTTTAAGGTGTTCTTTAAGCTCTATAAGCCTTTCCCATGGGTCTTCATTTAAATAGCGTATGCATGTATCAAATGTTGCTCCACCCCATGCTTCCATTGAAAAAAATCCTACTTTGTCCATTTCTTCAGCAATTGGCAACATATCTCTAGTTCTCATTCTTGTCGCCAAGAGAGATTGATGTGCATCTCTGAATGCTGTTTCTATGATTTCTATCTTTTTCATAGTGACCCTCACGGTAAGTTTGAATATATCATTATAATCAGTCTTTATATAGTTAGTCTAAACTGTCATATATACCCTATTTCTTTAAGTTATGATGGGTATGTAAAATTTTTTAAAAAGTAGATCATTAATTAAGCTAATTTAGGTAGTAGATAATACTGCATCCTGCTATACATTTAAAATGATTCGGTTATCTAATATTTAAACTTATTCAATTTTACTACTTTACCTAATCTAAAATTTATATGTCAATATTCAACTTTACAAATTATGAAATCACTATTTTCGTATACCACTTTGGCATAATTTGGAATTATTTCGTTAATATGTGCAGATATGTTCCCGCTGTAATAATAAAGATAACCGAATTGAGAATTAACTGGTTTTGCATATATAGTTTTATTTTTGGATGTGAAAGTCAATCTTTTGTCGTATACAATGTAACCTATATTTTCTTTTTCAAAAACAGATTTAGAAGTGCTTTTATTGAATTTTCCAAACCCATAATGGATAGGCATCGATGATTCGGTAGCTATGAAATATCCTGAATAGATATTGGATATAAGAATAGATCTACTTTTATTTCCGTTCTCATTGAACCATTTTGTTATATCTACCTCTGAATCAGTTGGAGGTGCAATTTGAAGATATCCAAATTCATTTGTAGTTCCAAATTTTGCTATTTTTGGATTATCTACAGTTAGAATTCCTAAAAACGTAGATAATGCGAAAATACTTATTAAAAATACTGTTCCAAATGATCTGGATGAAAATAATTTATGCTCCTTAAATTTATAATAAACCTGACTTAATCCGAATCCGCCCAGTATTGAGAGGGGTATGAGTAAATAGATTAAAACTCTGTATGATATAACATTTATGCCAAACCAATAAGCGTTACTTAATAAAAACATAGTTAAAATCCATATAAAAATAAATAAATGTTTCTTTTCCATTTTTTTCAGCGCGAAAAGTGTTCCTATGGCTGCAAATATTAAAATTAATGAACCAATATTTCCAAGGTAAGATACTATGCTCATAGGTTGATTATAACTTAAGGTAGCTGTATACCCAATTATGGAAAGCCCGTGGTGTATGATGTTGTAAAAGATGTCTGGTTTAAATAAAAAGAGAATAATTATACCGCAAATTATTAATGCAACTAAAAATACGAGAAAAGCTCCATAATTTTTTAAAGTAGATATATCTCTCTTTAAAATTAAATCTAGTATTGTAAAGGAAGTAATAACTAAAAACAAGCATAAAGATGCAGCAGAATGTGTTGATATAACTAAAAGAAATAAGAATCCTGATATTAGGCTGTATTTTATTATCTTTTTGTCAATTGATTTATAATATAGATAGACTGCAAGCGGTATAAATATTAATGCAAGATTTTCTGGAAGGGGCAGGATAATTCTAGTAATTAGATAGCTGGATAATATCAAAAAACCTGTTGAAATACCTGCAATTTTACCGTAAAACTTTGTTGCAACATATGACACTGATAAAACAATGAACATGGCTAAGATAGGCTGCATGAATTTTGCAATCTGAAAGTAATCTAATTTTAAAAGTGTTCCTAAACCTGCAATTAAAAAGTGAAATAATGGAGGATAACCTATATTTAGTCCTGAAGGTGCATTTAAAAGAGGATCTTTCAATACAAAACCGTACTGGGTGTAAATTTGTGCATATTGTACATGATATATTATATCAAAGCTTAAAGGCCACCCGTATTTCAACGTTGGAATTAAAGCTATAAAAAATACTGCTATTGCGGGAATAATAAATGATATATTGTATATTCTCTTTAAATTCATTGTACCACGTTGAATAAATAACTTAATAATGGAACTATAGGTCTGAAGCAAAAGCGCTTGCACTATGATAGTGTTAATTAACTAATGTATGTTTTGCAAAAACTGTATATTATATCTATAGTAAATGTGCTAAATAGTCAAGGTTTTAAAAATTACTCAATTCCAGATAATTTCAGGACATAAAAATAACATGAATTTGATGAATTTTATTTTTTAAGATTTTAATTGAATTGCAATAAAATACGCTTCGATAGGCCTCTAATTGGTACAAAAACGGATCCTTCGAAACATTTATATGGGATAAAAACATAAGTGTTGTTGTCGGAAGTATGTTTCCTTATTCCGGCATGAGGAAAAAAATCAAAAAATTAAAAAAATAAAATTCATTTAAAAACAAAAAATTGAGGTCTATTATGGTAAGAAAAATCGCAATTTATGGAAAAGGTGGAATTGGAAAATCCACAACTACTCAAAATACAGCATCAGCTATGGCTCATTTCCACAACCAGAGGGTTATGATTCATGGTTGCGACCCTAAAGCAGATAGTACAAGAATGATTCTTAGGGGAAAAATGCAGACCACCATGATGGACACCCTTAGGGAAGAAGGGGAAGAAGCGTGTATGGATCTCGACAATGTTATGTCAACAGGTTTTAAAGACATAAAATGTGTCGAATCTGGAGGTCCTGAACCTGGTGTTGGTTGTGCTGGTCGTGGTGTAATCACTGCAATTACAATCATGGAACATCTGAAAGTCTACGATGACAACGACTTCGTTTTCTTTGATGTTCTTGGTGACGTTGTTTGTGGTGGATTTGCAATGCCTATACGAGACGGTAAAGCTGAAGAAATTTATGTTGTAGCATCTGGAGAGATGATGGCGCTTTACGCAGCAAACAACCTTTGTAAAGGTATGGTAAAATACGCTGAACAGAGCGGTGTAAGACTTGGCGGAATAATCTGTAACAGTAGGAACGTGGATGGAGAAAAAGAACTCCTGGAAGAGTTTTGTAAACGTATAGGAACTCAGATGATCCATTTTGTTCCAAGGGATAACATCGTGCAAAAAGCAGAATTTAACAAAAAAACAGTAGTGGACTTTAATGCAGAATGTAATCAAGCTCATGAATACTCGGAATTAGCCCGTAAAATTATAGAAAACGATAATTTCGTAATTCCAGATCCAATGACCATGGACGAACTGGAAGAAATGGTTGTAAGTTATGGTTTAATGGATTAATCAGTGCAATGGAGAGAATAAAATGAAAATGATAAGGGCTATACTGAGGCCAGATAAGGTGGAAGAAGTCGTAGATACATTATCTGATGCAGGGCATGTTGCTTTAACTAAAATGGATGTTATTGGGAGGGGTAAACAGAAAGGAATTCGCCTGGATAATATCTACTATGACGAACTTCCAAAGGTAATGCTTCTACTGGTAACTCCAACTGAAAAAATTGATGAAGTAGTTGAAATCATCAATGAAACTGCATTTACTGGAAACTTTGGGGATGGAAAAATATTCATAAGCCCTGTAGAAGAAGCTTATACTGTAAGAACTCGAAGTAAAGGATTATGAGGGTCTCTATGAAAGAAATAGTAGCAATTATTCGACCTAACAAAATTAACCGGACAAAAGAGGTGCTCGATGCTTTAGGGTTCCCTGCCATGACTGCAAATGCAGTTTTTGGGAGAGGAAGGCAAAAAGCAATACTCGGGGAAGTGACCTTTGATATCCAGGATAAAAATCTTTGTAAAGAAGAAGGAAGCATGCGTTACGTTCCTAAAAGAATGATATCTCTGGTTGTCCCTGATGAAGATGCTTCTTTGGTGGTTGAATCTATAATGAAAGTAAACAACACGGGTCAGATTGGAGACGGTAAAATATTTGTTTGCCCCATAGAAGAGGCAGTTAGAGTTAGAACAAAAGAAACAGGAGAAGACGCAATTTTATAAATTAATAAAATTGCACTCTTCTATTTATAATTAAATTTATAAGGAGATTAAAAATGCCTTTCAAACTTTTTGAGGTGTCTAAACCTATCCCTGAGAGGAAAGAACACACCTATGTAAAACACTGTGGGGATCCTGAAGAGTGCCTTCCTAAATGTAATTCAAAAACAATCCCTGGATCTATGACTGAAAGGGGATGTGCATTTGCCGGAGCTAAAGGGGTTATAACTGGAGCTATAAAGGATGTAGCTCATATTGTACACTCTCCTGTGGGATGTACAGCTTACGGTTATGGGACAAAAAGGTATCCAACCACCACAGATATGCCAGACGGCAGTCAATTCCCGATAAAAGATTTTAATATTAAATACATTATTGGAACAGATTTGCAGGAATCAGATGTAGTATTTGGAGGAATGAAAAAGCTACGTCAAGCCATACTTGACACTAATAAAGAGTTCCCATTTGTAAGTGCAATTTACCTGTATGCAACATGTACTACTGGGCTTATAGGGGATGATTTAGACGCTGTAGCTAAAGAAATGGAAGAAGAATTAGGTAAGCCGATCATAGCATTTAATGCACCGGGATTCGCCGGACCAACCCAATCTAAAGGGCATACCATTGGAAACAATGTATTATTTAGTAAATTGGTAGGTACAACAGAGCCGCCAGCAACTACTCCCTATGATATAAACCTTATTGGGGAGTACAACATCGACGGGGATCTCTGGTTGCTTAAAGATTACTTTAAAGAAATAGGAATAAATGTCTTGAGTACTTTCACAGGTGACTGCTGTCATGATGAAATAGGATGGATGCACAGGGCAAAATTAAGCGTGGTAAGGTGTCAGAGATCTTCTACTTACATAGCAAAAATGATAGAGGACAAATACGGCGTCCCTTACATGAAAACTGACTTTTTCAGTACTAAATACTGTGCAGAAAACTTAAAAACTGTAGCAAGATTCTTTGATCTGGAAGATAAAGCAGATGAATTAATTGCTAAAAAAATGGCTGAAGTAGGTCCTGAATTAGAATTTTATAGAAAGAAATTAGCTGGGAAAAAAGCGTTTATCTTTTCTGGTGGGCCTAAAAGTTATCACCTTTCTATACCATTACAGGAAGAGTTAGGAATGGACGTCACTGGTGTTTCATCCATGTTTGAACACGAAGATGGATTTGAAAAGATGAAAGGCAGAATAAAAGAAGGTGGCCTTGTAATTGACGATCCTAACGCACTCGAACTGGAAGAACTAATCGAAGATTATGATATAGATCTGATTATGGGTGGTGTAAAAGAGAAGTACTTTGTCCATAAATTGGGAATACCCTGTCTATTGATTCACTCATATGAAAACGGACCATACATTGGATTTGAAGGATTTGTGAACCTTGCAAGAGATATGTACGCTGCTATTTACAATCCGGTATGGAATATGCTTGAATTTGAAGAGACTGAAGAACCAGATATACCAAACGTTGAAGAGGAGGCAAAATAATGAGCATGAATCTTATAGAAAAAGACAGAGTAGCTACAATTAATCCTCTAAAAACCTGTCAGCCGCTAGGAGCAATGTGGGCTGTCACTGGGATTAGTAGGGCGGTTCCTTTAGTTCACGGTTCTCAAGGATGCTCAGCATTCGTTAGATACTGCCTCTCTCGTCATTTCAGGGAGCCTTCCGAAATTGCTGTAACATCCCTTCACGAGGATGCGGCAGTTTTTGGTGGAAGAAAAAATCTTGTTGAAGGTATCCAGAACGTTGCAATAAGGCTTAAACCTGATTTCATTGGTGTAATTACCACATGTTCCAGTGAGATCATCGGTGATGATGTAATTGGGTTTATAAAAACAGCAAAAGGAGAACTTAAAGAAAAAATTGGTGAAGAAGCAACTGAAAAAATAAAAATTGTACCAATAAGTACTCCAAGTTTCGTTGAAACACACCTTAAAGGCTACGATAATACAATTAAAGCTTTGGCTGATTACGTAGCTGAACCTTCAGAACCCAATGAAAAGATAAATATAATTCCTGGAATGGTAAACCCTGGAGATATACGTGAAATAAAACACATGCTCAGACTCATGGATATTGAAAGCATAGTCCTTGCGGATATTTCCGATCCATTTGATGCGCCACTCAGGCCATCTACAACTGAATACAAGCCGTATTATCCAAAGGGAGGAACAACTGTAGATGAAATCGTTGATTCGGCAAACAGTGTAGGTACCATATCTCTTACTAAGTATGCTGGTTCAGGTGCTTTATCTCTGGAGAAAAAATACAACGTACCTGCAGAACTTGGTCCAATCCCTATAGGTGTTCGAAATACTGATCAATTCCTTAGGAACTTGAAAAAACTCACAGGTCAAGATATCCCTGACTCGATCTTGGATGAAAGAGGTTTATTGATAGATTCCATGGCGGATGTAGCTTCAAGATATCTCTTTGATAAAACCGTAGCTATCTATGGAGATCCTGAAATTACCTCTGGAATAGCAAGGTTCGTTGGGGAACTTGGTATGGAACCAAAACTGGTTCTTACTGGATCTAAAAGTCAGGAATTTGTTAAAGACATAGAAAAAGTAGCCAAAGAAACTGGAGCTGAAATAGATACCATGGTTGATCAGGATTTAAGGTCAATGGAAGTGTATCTCAAGGACAATCCTGTGGATCTGATGATAGGCGGATCAGATGCAAGGCTCATGGCTAAAGAAAATGACATTCCTCTGGTAAGAGTCGGCTACCCGGTTTATGACCGTGTAGGATACCACAGGCGCCCTATAGTGGGGTACAATGGTGGTATTTATCTTATGGATCTGATAACTAACACAGTACTTGAAAAATACTATGAACCAGAACACTGGAAACTCCAGCAGTAGATTAATAGATAGATAGGCTCGATTGGGCCTATTGTATTTTTTTTAGATTATTTAACTAATTAAGGAGAAATATTTAGAATTTAGGGGTATTTATAATGGAACCTGTTACTGAAACATTTGAGTCTCGTAAAAAACACGTGTGTGTAAAAGGAGAAGGATTATCTATTCCTGTATGTGATAAGGCCAGTCTTCCAGGTACAGTTACCCAGAGAACATGTGTTTACGGTGGAGCAAGAATTGTTTTAATGCCAATTACAGATTCAATTCACCTGGTACACGGTCCGATAGGATGTGCTGCATGTACATGGGATATAAGAGGAAGTAAAACTTCAAGGGAAGATATATACAAAAAAGGATGTTCTACAAACTTACAGGAAAAAGATATCATCTTCGGCGGAGAAAAAAAGTTATATGAAACCATAATAGAACTTAATAAATTATACAAGCCTGGAGCAGTATTTGTATATGCTACATGTGTTGCAGGTATAATTGGAGATGATATTAAAGCAGTATGCAAAAAAGCGGAAGAAATAACTGGATGTAGAGTTATACCAGTTCAATCTGAAGGTTTTCAAAACCACAATAAGACTAAAGGGCATTGGATAGGTGGCGACGCATTACTGGACTATGTAATTGGAACAAAAGAACCTGAAGAAACTACTCCCTTTGATATCAATATAGTGGGTGAATTCAATGTTGCAGGGGATCTCTGGGGAATTAAACCCTTACTTGAAGAAATGGGTGTCAATATAATCAGTACATTAACAGGAGATTCCCATGTGGATGAAATAGCTCAGGCACACCGGGCTAAGCTTAATATAGTGCAGTGCCAGAAATCTTCAAATTACGTTGCCAAAAAAATGGAAAAAAAATATGGAATACCATTTATAAAAGTCAATTTCTTTGGTCTTGAACAAACTGTAGCCTCTTTAAGGGATGTCGCTGATTTCTTTGGAGATGAAGAAATGATAGAGCGGACCGAAAGAATAATCGAATCAGGACTCAAAGAGGTATCTCATAAAATTGAAGAGTATAAGAAAAGATTAACTGGAAAAACTGTTGCTCTCTATGTTGGAGGTAACAAAGCATGGTCTCTTGTAAGGCCTTTTGAAGAATTAGGTATGGATGTAATGATGTCTGGAACAAAAAATGGAATTAGAGAAGATTATGAAATGATCAAGGAAGCTGTAAGAGACGGTACCATAATTGTAGATGATGCAAATTCAGCAGAATTAACCAGACTTCTTAAAGAACACAGGCCAAATCTATTAATATCTGGTGCTAAAGAGAAATACATCTCATTAAAGCTCGGAATCCCATTTTGTGACTTTAACCATGACAGAATAACTGCATTTGCAGGATTTAGGGGATTTGTAAGCTTTGCAAAAGAAGTGGACGCTTCAGTTTCAAGTCCAGTGTTTGAACTAACCTCCAAAAGTTTGAGAGGTGACTAAAATGCATCACGATAAAAAATTTGCTGTAGTAAATCCCTCCAAAATGTGCCAGCCAATGGGAGCCATACAAGCCCTTTTAGGGATTAAAGACTCCATGCCTCTTATTCACGGCTCCCAGGGCTGCAGTACATATATAAGGTTTCAACTCACCCGGCACTTTAGAGAACCTATAGAAGTTGCATCAACTTCCATGAGTGAAAAAACTGTAATCTATGGTGGCGAATTCAATCTAATGAAAGCTTTAAAAAATATCACCGAAAAACAGTCTCCAAGCATGATAGCAGTTACATCAAGCTGTTTAACAGAAACCATTGGGGACGATATGGTGGGAATTATAGAGAAATTTGAAGATGCAAACCTGGACAAAGAACTGCCTGTGATCATCCCTATTTCAACTCCAAGTTATGTTGAATCCCATGTTGAGGGGTACAACCGTACTGTAAAAGCACTTGTTGAGCATTTAGCTACTCCAACAGTCAAAAATGGAAAAATCAACATAATTACAGGCAACATATCACCTGCAGATGTAAAAGAAGTTAAAAATATCTTAAAAGAGATGGACTGCGAAAGCATCATTTTAACAGACACCTCAGAAAACCTTGACGCACCACTTACTGAAGATGCTCTATCTTTATATAATGGAGGAACCACCATCGAGGAAATTGAAGATACGGCTAATTCATTAGGTACAATCTCTTTATCCAAACATGTGGATTCTGCAGGGGTATTCCTTGAGAATAAATTTGGGGTTAAATCTATATCTGGACCTATTCCCATAGGCCTTGAAAATACAGACAGTTTTGTAAAATATGTATCTGAACTTGGGGATTTAGAAATTCCTGAATCAATAGAAAAAGACCGAGGTAGACTTATAGACACAATGGTAGATGCCCATTCATACAACTATCACCGAAAAGTGGCTATATTTGGAGATCCTGACTTTGTATCTGGATTGACACGTTTCACCTGCGAAATGGGTATGATCCCAACTGTTGTATGTACTGGTACCAAAAGTAAAAGGTTTATTGAAGACATCAATAATATTTCGGAGGAAAAAGGAGTTTCGCCTACTATTTTAGCAGGTGGAGACCTTTATGATATGCACAGAGAAATTAAAGAATCTGGAGCAGATATTTTAATTGGAAATGCTTATGGGGCGAGTATAGCCCAGGAAGAAAACATCCCTCTATTTAGAGTAGGTTTCCCAGTATTTGATAGATTAGGAGCACAGAGAATATCTGTACTGGGGTATAATGGAGGTATTGACTTCGTTGACAAATTAACAAATACAATACTTGATTTCTACTATGATGAAGCTGGATATGAAATAGAAGAGCCAGAAGAAGTGGTGGAAGAATTTGCCAGGGAGGAGATTTAAGTGAAGATAGCAGTAGCATCAACAGATGGTAAGCTAGTAGATCTGCACTTTGGGGATGCAGATAGATTTTTAATATATGAAATTGAGGATGGAGAAGGTAAATTCCATGAAATAAGAGAAAAAACAGCTATGCCTTTAAATAATCATCAGGAACGTTGGGTAGCATCAATAGATCTTATAAATGATTGCAAAGCAGTTCTCTGCAATAAAATTGGAAATGAACCTACGATTGAACTTAGAAAATTAGGAATAAAACCAATACAGCTTGACTGTGAAGTTAAAGATGCTGTTAGTGAGTGTTCAAAACATCTATTGAGTTAATTGGTTCTTTATGCCAGAGATATGGTAATTTACCTGATCTAAATTTAGTAGGTGGGATTAATGTTGATAACAGTTAACATATCACTGGATTATGGGAGATGTGAAGGATCAGGATGTGGGGCATGTGTGTGTATATGTCCTACCAATGTTTTTACCCTTAAAGCGGGTTGTGTGTCAATAAAATCACCAGAATATTGTAAATTATGCGGTAATTGTTTAGAAATTTGCCCTTATGGGGCTATAGAAATAGAAGAAATAGATGGAACTTTTTAAGTATATGGGGAGATATAAATGGCTAATGTAAAAATTGATTTTGGAAAATGTGATGGCATAGACTGTGGAGAATGTGCAGATGTCTGCTCAATGGAAATTCTCAAACTTGAAGGGAACAAAATAATAATTGTGAACCCTGGAGAATGCAGTTTATGCGAAACATGCACAGATGTTTGTCCTAATGGAGCTATTGAACTGGAAGAATAATCCAGATATAGCTACAAAAAGGATAAATAAATTATTTACTTTTTTTATCGCTCAAAATCCTCGAAAATCAAAGATTTTCGGGAGCCTCCGAAAACTTGTTTTCGGGGCCGAAGAAACGTAGTTTCTTCCGGTTAGAAAATGCAACGCATTTTCTAAAAATTCAAGAATTTTTGGTGTTTACAAATCGAAGATTTGTAACCGTGAAAATTGAAAATTTTCACATGCCCCAAACACCATTGGTGTTTGAGGGTTAGGAAAATTTTTTAGTATATTTGGATAATATAACGATAATACCAGTTAATTTTATTAAAATTTAATATTCATAAGGTGATACTTCTTGAAAACAGTTGTTACAGCGTGTACTCGGGATTGTACTGGTGCATGCAGCATCATAGCAAGTGCAGAAGACGGTAAAGTTACTAAATTACGTGGAAATAAGGAACATGATGTAACTGCAGGGTTTTTATGTAAAAACACCTCCCGATATTTAAAGACTTATTTTTACAGCCCTAACAGAGTTATTCACCCTCTTTTAAAAGAGAATGGGGAGTGGAAAAAAATAAGCTGGGATGAAGCGCTTGATATTGCAGCTTCAAAGATATCTAAAGTTGTTGAAGAATATGGAAGTTCGGCAATCCTGTACTATCAAGGGTTCGGTGCCCGTACAGCTCTACAAGCTATGAACAGGCGATTTTTTAATCTACTTGGGGGAGTAACAACTACTTACGGCACAGTATGTGGTGGAATTGGTCATTCTGCAATGGAACTTGACTTTGGTACCAAAATATCCCACGATCCACTTGATCACCTCAACAGTAATTTAATAATTGTCTGGGGAAGGAACCCTGCGGCAACAGACGTGCATCTGTGGAGAATTTTAAGAAAAGCAAAAAGAAATGGAATAAAAATAGTAGTTATAGATCCTGTAAAAACAAAAACTGCAAAACAGGCAGACGAATTTATACAGCCTGCACCAGGTTCAGATTTATATCTTGCAATGTCACTTGCTAAAATCGTCTTAGAAACTGATAATGGGGACTATGATTTTATAGAAAATTATACCAAAAATTTTGATTCGTATAAAAAAATACTTGGCAAATATTCACTTGGATATTTATCTGATAAATGCGGTGTTGATTTAGACAAAATAAGAGAATTAGCACTTGAATATGCAAAGGGTAAACCTTCAAGCATCATTACAGGATGGGGGCTTCACAGATATGTACAGGGGCATCTTGCTTTCCGCATGATTGATGCTCTTGCTGCTGTAACTGGAAACATTGGGGTCTCTGGAGGGGGTGTAAGCCAGGGATTTGAGGAGTTTGAATACTTTGATTTTTCCTCTGTAGAACTAAATGAACTTGGAAAAAATCAGAGGAAGCTTCCAATGCCTAAAATCGGTGAAGCTATACTTGATACACACAATCCTCTTATAAAACTTATAGTTTTAGCCTCTGGAAACCCGGTTAATTTAAATCCAGATTCATTAAAGGTTAAAGAAGGTTTTGATAGTGCAGATTTTGTTATAATGATGGATCACTTTCTAAATGATACATCAGAAAGTGCAGATCTATTTCTGCCTACTACTACTTATTTGGAAGAAGAGGACCTAATTGGAAGCTATGGCCACAACTGGGTATCTCCAATAAATCAGGTAGTATCTCCACAAGGAGAATCAAAATCTGAATTTGAAATATTCCAACTTCTCGCGCAGAGATTGGGGATTTTTGATGAAATGTCAGGAAGTGCTAAGGATTGGCTCAAAAAACTGGCAGTACCTATATTGAATAAGGGTATAGATTTTGAAGATTTACAGAATGTTCCTCAAAGGATGATCAAAAAAACTGAAATACCATTTGGCGACAGAAAATTTAAAACAGAATCTGGACGATTTGAATTTATCGAAGAACTTTCTATCCGAGATACAGATATAGAAGAATTCCCATTAAAACTTCTTTCAACAATGGCAGAAGACTTTATAGGATCTGTAGTACCAGAAAGTGAACTGGTAGATGGATTCCTGGAAGTCCATGTCCATCCAGACATTTTAGGTGAAAAAAATATTACCGATGGGGATAAAGCACTGATTGAATCTCCTGTTGGAAGCCTCATTGTTAAAGTGAAAGAAGATGATGCGGTTAGAAAAGATTACATCCTTACATATAAAGGAGGATGGTTAAAATATAATAAATGCGTGAATGTTTTAACCCAGCCTATAATAAGTGAGATTGGGGATGGAACTCCTTACTATGATACGAGGGTAAGGATTAAAGGGATAAGTAATAGTTAGTAACGGGATTATCTGCTTCTAATGTTTTAAATCCGTAAAATAGTTTACAACTTCTTTTTTACTTTATTTTTATAACTTTTAGATATTCTGTATCATTATTATTTGAATATTCTTAATTTTTGATTAAATGTAACTTTATATATCTGTAAGTACTTACAAAACTTTAATTAAATGGACTTACTTAAAGAGGACTAAATATGGATAAAATTTTTGAAAAACGAATGGGATGGCGCCCTGATCTCCCTGATTTAAGGGATTATACATTTGAACATGACAATATAAAACCTATGCTGGAAAAGATAGGTATCGTTGAATCTGTAAAAAAGCTTCCAGCTACTACAGATTTAAGAGCATGGTGTTCTCAAGTAGAAGACCAGAAAAATCTAGGGTCATGTACTGCCAATGCAGGTATTGGACTTGTTGAATATTTTGAACGTAAAGCATTTGGTAAACATATGGATGCATCTAGACTTTTCCTTTACAAAACCACCCGAAGACTGATGGGCCTGAAAGGGGACAGTGGGGCAGACCTTAGATCAACTATGGGGGCACTGGTACTTTTCGGAGTTCCACCAGAAAGATACTGGCCTTACACAGACAAAAACCCTGATTTTGATAAGGAACCAGATACATTCTGTTATGCATGTGCTGAAAATTACCAGTCGATTCAATATGTAAAACTGGATCCTCCATCTACCCTTACAAATGATCTTTTAGATAGAATCAAAACAAATCTGGCAGCAGGATTACCTTCTATGTTTGGATTTACAGTATACAGCTCAATAGAACAGACTATGGATAACGCTGGAAAAATACCATTCCCTTGCGGCGGAGAACAAATTGAAGGAGGACATGCTATCGTAGCAGTGGGATACGATGATAAAATGAAAATTAAAAACAGCAACTGCACCAATTCCACTACTGGAGCTTTTATTATACGGAATTCATGGGGTACCAGCTGGGGTGAAAAAGGTTACGGCTGGCTGCCATATGATTATGTGCTAAAAGGAATTGCCACGGACTGGTGGACTCTTCTTAAAAATGAATGGGTTGATACTGGAGAGTTTGGACTTTAAAATAGTAATTTATACTTTTTTTTAATTTTTTAAAATAAAAAATAGTTAAAAAGTAGTTTATCTTTCTCTTTTTCCTTCAATAAACTCATTCACCATGTTATAAGCCTGTTCATCTATGAACTGTTCTGGCGGATGTTTCATGGTGTAAGCTGAGATTGATGTTAACTGACCGCCAACACCTCTTTGAAGGGCTAATTTACAGCAGCGGATTGCATCTATGACACATCCTGCAGAGTTTGGCGAGTCTTCAACGCTGAGCCTTAATTCTATGTTCATAGGTACATCTCCGAATGTTTTACCTTCCATTCTGAGGAAGCACAGCTTATTGTCCTTTTGGAATGGTACATAATCACTTGGACCAATATGAATATCCTGATCTGGAAGTCTTTCTGCAAGTACAGACTGCACAGCTTCTGTCTTTGATTCCTTTTTTGAATCAAGACGATCCCGGTTTAACATGTTCAAGAAATCGGTGTTTCCTCCAGTGTTTAACTGGTATGTGCGTTCTACTTTTACTCCTCTTTCGCGGAATAAGTTAGCTAAGGTTCTGTGTGTAATTGTAGCACCTATTTGTGCTTTAATATCGTCCCCTATTGCAGGAATTCCCTTTTCTTCGAATTTTTTAGACCATTCGGGATCACTTACAATGAAAACAGGCATACAGTTTATAAATGCAACTCCTGCATCAAGGGCACACTGTGCATAAAACCTTACGGCTTCTTCAGAGCCTACTGGAAGATAATTTACGAGCATTTCAGCTCCGCTTTCTTTTAAAACTTCTACAATATCAGATTGTTCTTCATCTGATACCACAAAGGTATAATCATCATCATAATTGCTCATGTGTGGAGCAACACCGTCTAAAACTTTGCCCATTGATACTTTAACTCCCGTTTCTGGAATTTCTGGGCAGAAAACATGGGTACAGTTTGGTTTTGCAAAAATAGCTTCGCTTACATCTTTACCTACTTTTCTTTGATCTATATCAAAAGCAGCTACTACTTCTATATCTGATGCAGTGTAATTCCCAATTAATGGATGCATTAAACCAATGGCATCTTCTGGATCCTTGTTTTTATAATAATGAATTCCCTGTATTAAAGAACTTGCACAATTACCAAGTCCCATTATTGCTATTTTTATCTTCTCCAACTATAACACCCTCTAAAATATATTGAACTGATGATATGTTTATTAATATCATTTAAAATTAATATCAAACTTTATTTTATTATTTTATCCTTATTTTAATTCTAATAAGTAGATTATCTTTAAAAAAAGATTAGCTTAATTATACTATTAAATGTTTCGATCGGCGGGTTACTGGTTATTAGAATTGATAACTATTTAAATTCAACTAAAAAGTCTAAATATTTAAAAAAATATTAATTTAATATTTTTCAGCATTTAATATTACTTTTGTAGTTAAAATAATTTAATTTGAAAAATTTGGGGTTGTGATGAAACAGGATGTATAATTTAACTAGATCCTTATTTAATGACTCCAAAACTCATAAGTCCTAGATAACCTGCTGCTGTAAGCCCTGTGCTCCATATGACAATGCCTATACTCATCCAGATTAATAATGGCCTCTTACGGGATCCTAAAGCGACTCCGAGTGCTGATCCAACTGGAGCACCGAAAAGTAATGGAGATATAAGTCCCAGTCCAACTACTCCATATTTATTCCATATTTTATAATATCTGCTGCCTTTTAAATCTTTATTTTCACCATAACGCCATTTTATAACCTTTTCTCTGATACTATCTCCAACAGCTGTAACTAGAAATGCAGCTACAATTGCCCCTAATGCTGATGCAGCTCCAATTATAACTGGATTAAGGTTGATGGCTAGTCCAAGAGGTATGGCTGCCCATAATTCCAAAATGCCTGCTCCAAAAACAAGTAATGTGCCTGTTATTACGTCCATTTTTGTAACCTTTTTAGATTATAATTTGAAGATATTACTCTAATTAATTTTGTATATAATTTTATAATTCCAAATACATTAAAACCTTTACCTGGAGTTGGTATGAGTGATTGATCAGTAGATTAATAAGTATGCCTGATTAAACTCAGTTTAATGAATACTAAAGGGGAAGTGCTGAATTGGAGAATAATCACAAAAACATTATAGCAGCGGGGATATTTCTAATTGCATTTATAATAACCTTTTTAGTGAGTGGAGATATCTTAAAATCATTAGTTTCAGGCATTTTGATTGCAATTATAACCGAAATAGTCATTAGTAAACATAAAGATGCTGAGGAAAATCACCACTTGCGGGCTGTTGAAACTAAAACAAAATCTGAACATGGTGAAAATAGTACAAAGATAATTAACTGGAAGGCCATACTTATTGGGCTAATTATTTCCCTAGTTTTATCAGTAATCCTTTTCTCCACACTTCCATCGGATGGTGCCACTGAACTATCTGAAGAAGCCTCTATATTACTTACTCTTTCAGTAATGGGATCTGTTTTCCTTGGAGGGGCAGTAACAGGTTATATGTCTGGTTCTGGTAAACGTGGCCTGGTTAATAGTGTAATTTTCGCTGTTATATTGGGGATATTAGTGATGCTTTTGGATCCTTTAATGATTATATTTGTTATTCTAGGACCAATAGGAGGAATAATTGGCGGCGCGGTTGGAAAAGTTCTGAAAAATAATTAATTTATAATAAATCTCATTTTCGCTGTTCAAGTTCGGTACCTCTTGTGCAGTAGAAATTGTATTTGATTCCAATTTCATATTCCTGTGCAAAGGGGCATGTTGGGCACATGCACCCTCTCTCTTTAGTTATGCAGGTTTCACTCTTTCCAGTTATGCAGAATAGTAATTCATCAACTTCTTTTGCACATTCATTGTAAGTTGGACAGATTGGACATATACAATCTGATTTCATCTGGTTCAGTGTGATACGTTTATTTTCCTTTGACATTTGATCTATTTCATTCATTTTTTCTTCGAACTTGTCCATTTCCTTCAACCTCTTTTGTTAAATCACTGCTATTGCCCAGTAAACAAATATCAACCATAGTATGACCAGTACTGCAGCACGAATTAAAGGTAATTTACCAAATTTCATTTTAGCTATTTTAGAACTGATGTACCAGCTTAGAATAATTAAGATTACCAGGAGAATACTGTTAATGATGCCTACTATATTCAGTGGGTCTTGGAACATGACATAAACCCATACAACGGCAGTTATAATTATTCCTAACCATATAACTGGCCTAATTGCACTGTTTACTTTTGCTGTTAGCTGTGTAATTTCTTCTGACTTTCGGGACATTATTAGCATTGCAAACAGGACCATTATAGATCCGAGGGTTAATATGATGCCTAAAAACTCGAAGAACAATGTAGTAACAGGTTTGCCGAATATTTGCTCTTTAAGAAGAGGTATTGTTATAATTGCCTTTAAAGATTCATCTGCTGGAAAAGATTCTATATATCCTACTGCCATTGAATATTTGCCTGTATTGCCCGCATTGAATACTTTAATGTAATATGTTCCAGCACTGACATTCTGGGTGAATTCAGGTCCTCGAAGGTAATAATCACCTCCAAATTCTTCAAACATAGGCATCCAGTCTGCTTTTTTCCCATCAAGTAATGCTATAGTTTTTCCAGATGAATCTGTTATCTGTGCTCTGACAAAATCACCACTTATGCCTGGGCTTTGAGGTACAAGAATATTCACATACAGTTTAAATGGTTTATTTGAAGTTATTTTATAGTAATCTGGCTGTCCATTTAAATTTCCATAAAAGGCCTGTGATATTTCTGGATTTTGAATAATAATGGGGTTGTTCATAGAGCTGTTTGTACCAGCTTCTAAACGAGGTTGATGTGCACTTACTGCACAAATAGACAAAAATAAAACAATTAGTATAATCAACGACTTTAATCCAAAATTTAAATATTTTTGGTTAGTCATGCTATATTTTATGTATTTTGTATTAAATAAAAATTTCTGATGGCGCTGTAGGTAGTTAATAGGACATATTCTAATTTTAAGGGGATCTATTTCTTCTGTTGTTTTCAAAAATTCTCCAAAATCTTTCAAATTTATCAAATATGTATGTTCGAGTGTTTATTACAGAGTAAGTCTTTAAAAAAGAATAGTCAATATTTTTTACCATAATTCATCTTTCTTTTGGGTTACTTTGATAACATTTGGTATAGATTTGGGTGTAAATCTGGAATAACTACTTAAATTTAGCTCCCCAACAAAAACGTGAATTACATAAACCTAATTTTAAAAATCGGAACAAAAAATAGGTTAAAATAATGCTCATGGATATTGAGATGGTATAAAAAATTATCTCACCATCTTTGAATCTCTCAACAACAAACGAATAAAGCGAGGTCGATACCTAACTTTTCAAAGTATCACTTTAAAGATGCTAGATTTTTTTTAACAATTACACATTTTGATCATGATACATTTTAAGTAGAAATTAACTTTACATCTGAAAAAAATCAAAAGAGGGCTTTTATTATGAATTGTATAGTTATAGGTGCAGGTAACGCAGGACGTCCTGTTGCAAGAATTTTAAACCACATAGGCAATAAGATAATGATCACAGACAGCAAAAATTTGAAAGAATTCCCGGAAAAAGTGCAAGAAACCCTCATAAAAATGGAAAAAGAGGGAGTGGAATTACAGCTTGGTCTGAACACCCCAGATTTCAGTGGTGTAGACTCAGTATATGTTTCACCTGTAATATCCAAGAAAGCCCATGTTATGGGAGAAATAACCCGTAAAATAGAAAACAATGAATTAAAGTTAATTAGTCACGAAGAGGTATCAGATATAATCAACGATCTGATTGATATAGACACTATAGGAATAACAGGGACCGTTGGCAAAACCAGCACCACCCATGCAATTTCTGAAATATTTAAAAACGCAGGGTACAAGGTTTGGATGTGTTCCTCCCGAATGGGTAATCTTTTAAGTGAAACAATAATCGACGGAATAATCAAGGGTCTTCCCCAGGAAAATGATATTGCAGTGCTTGAAATACCCCACGGAACTTTAGGTATAATGTTCAAGGTTCATCTTAATGTGGCTGTGCTTACAAATATTTATATTGACCACCTTGATGAATTTGGGAACTCCATGGAAAAATATGCAGATAGAAAGCGTATGATAAGCTGTTCGAGCGACTTAATGGTTGCTGGTGCACCCTGCAGGAATTATATTGGGGATTTAAAGGATACAGTGTTCTACTGTTTTAATGAACATGAATTTGATTCAGAGAGTGAAAATGTTAAAGGATCCAACTCAGATGATATTTCTAAAAAATCCGAAACTCCTGAACATGAAAATTCCAAATGCCACGTCTCAGGTTACTTTGAAAATGGCACATTAAGATTGAAATATAACCTAAAAGGAGTTCCCCATGTATCAGGCAATGGATCTGGTGAACTCAAAACCCCATTTAAACCCCTCGGATATTACCGTGAAAATTCAATAGGTGCAGCCACAGCTGCACTGTGTTATGGTTTAGATGAAAAATCCATTGAAGATGGTCTAAGCAAGTTCAATGGAGTTCCGGGACGCTTGGAATACGTTGGAAATTATAAAGGAAGAGATGTTTACCTTGATCCATCCCATGTGATTGAAGGATTTATAAAAACCCTCAGTCTTTTTCCAGACCGGAACCTCATTGTATTGGTAGAGAATTTTGACACTGCAAACTCCCGAGACAAGCAGAAACTCGGAGAAGTAGTTGCTAGATATGCAAATGTCATGATTTGTAGTGCATACAATGAAACAATGGACAGATTGGATATGCATGTTATTCAGGAGACTTTTAAAGGAGTTGAAGATCCAAATATACTGAAAATTGGAGTTGATTATCTAAAAACTGCAGGAGAACTTTCAATTAAATATTCAAAACCTGGTGATGTTATAATACATGTGGGTCCTGGTGCCATAACCAGGTATGATAGTACTAAGTTCAAGATGATGTCTGGAATAAAAGAAGGATGTAAAAAGTATGAATAAAACTGTAGAAAACATGAAAAATCAAAAACATAAAATCAGAGGGCGCTTTGTTAAATAAACAAAATGATGAAAAAGATGGGTTAAGCTCTCGAAGATCTGATAAGAGATATTTAATAATAAGAACCCGTAGTGTTTCTCCCAAATAGAGAAACTTGTCTCAATTGTGATAAAAGTTACATGATTTATTTTTTTCTTGTACTTTTTAAGTAAATCCGAAATGTTAAGATGAGCCATAAGATCCATTATTCTTTCTTCAAGGTTTTCAAATAATTCTGGAAGCATTTCTTAAATTTCTTTCGCATTTTTCTTGGTTTTTCGAACAGTTTCAGCATTAAATTTCTTTTCCAACTCTTTAAATCTCTTATCCATTTTAGATTGTGTGGAATTGAGTTGTGATTTTAGTTTTTTTTGTTTATTCATCCTTTTCCATGAGTTCTATTTCATGTTTTTTGCTTCTTTCTCTTAATTCATTTATTTTTTTTAATAATAAGTCATATTCGCGATTCATAAAGCTTTTTTGTTTTGTCTTTGACTTCTCTGCTTCTAATGAAATCTTTAAATGTGAGATCGTTAAGTTTATATGGAGTTTTCAACTTTCATTATTATAATTATAGAATATTATAGTTGTAGAATATAAAGTAACATATACGTGAAATTATGTCTAGAATATCAGATATTGAAACAGCAATACTTGGGCTACTTTATGAAAAACCACAGTATGGTTACCAGCTGGAGAAAACTATAGAGTCATGGGGAATGCGTAACTGGACTCAAATAGGTTTTTCATCCATTTATTACGTCTTAAAAAAGCTGGAGAAGAAGGAACTAGTAACATCCAGACTGGAAAAGGTAGAGGGTAAGCCTTCTCGTAAGGTTTTCACCATAACAGATCTAGGACGAGAAACTATGGAAGAAAAACTTAAGGATCTCCTTTCATGGAATAAAAAGTTGATTTCACCCTTTGATCTGGGTATAGCCTACCTAAATTATCTTGAACCACGGGAAATCATTGAATGCCTTGAAAACTACGTAAAATCCGCAGATGGACGGATTAAATTTTTGGAAAGCTCGGTTAAAATGCAGAAAGAATTAAAAGCCTCTTATCACGTCATTGCCCTTTTCAGCCGGCCGTTAACCATCCTTAAAACTGAAGTTAAATGGGTGGAACAATTCATTGAAGAAATTAAAAAAGAAGAAAATCTTTAAGCCAGGCAAAAATTATTAATTTTCGCGGTCCTTGAACATGAAATGTCCGGGGCACAAAAATCTAAGATTTTGAGGGAAAAAAAATGGAAATAGCAGAAAAAAAACTTGGAAAAAGACAGATTGTATACGTAACATATAAAGGGTCCTATGATGAGGTTCCAGTTCTCATGGGTGAGATTGTAGGATTTATAATGGCAAAAGGGTTGTCTATAATGGGTCCGCCATTTGGGGTATATTTTAACAGTCCTCAGGAAGTGCCAGTTGAGGAACTAATGTATGAAGTTGGAATGCCGTTTGCTGGAGAAGCAGATGAAGAAGGTCGGGTAAAAATCAAAATGATGCCTGAACAACTTGTCCTTTCAACTATTTATAAAGGTCCTTACAGCGGATGTGGAACTGCAATTGGTGCTCTGAATGAATACGCCTACAAGAATGGTTATAAAATTACAGGACCACCTATGGAAACCTATATTTCTGACCCTAATGAAACTCCAGAAAGTGAACTTTTAACTGAGATGTGCTTTCCGGTAATGAAAAAATAAATTGTTCAATTATTTTTTTTATAGGGAGATTTATAAAATGAATAAGAATTTTCTTGTAGCCCCTTGCGGAATGAACTGCAGCGTTTGCGTAGCCTATTTAAGAGAAAAGAATAAATGTCCAGGTTGCAGGCTATTTAACGCAAGTAAACCAGTTACTATCGCTAGATGTAAAATCAAAAACTGTGAAGTTATTCAAAAAGATAAAGCAGAGTTTTGTTTTGATTGTGGTGATTTCCCCTGTAGAAATTTAAATCATCTGGACAAAAGGTACCAAACTAAATACAATATGAGCATGGTTGAAAATTTGGAGTATATTAAAAATTGGGGCGTTGAGAAATTCTTAGAAAATGAAGATGTTAGATGGGCATGTTCTGAGTGTGGCGGCACCATTTGCGTTCATAAAGGTTACTGCTACAGCTGTGGAAAAATATATTGGAGAACAAAGAAAATGACAAAAATAGACTTAAAAAAAGAGAATAAAGAACTTTATAATCCATCAATAAAGGAACCTTCCCTTGTAGATGTTCCAAAAATGAAATTTTTGATGATAGATGGCGAAGGAGATCCAAATACCTCGCAGGAATATAAAGATGCAATGGAAGCACTATTTCCAGTATCTTACAAAGTTAAATTTATTTCTAAAAAAGAGAAATCACGGGATTATGTTGTAATGCCTCTTGAAGGGCTCTGGTGGGTTGACAACATGGATGACTTCAGTATAGAAGATAAAAGCAGCTGGAAATGGACTGCAATGATGAGGCAACCTGATTTTATAAGTAAAAGGATGATAAACGATGCAATTGAAGAAGTGGAAAAAAAGAAGAACCCTGCTGCATTATCTAAAATAAGATTTGAAAGCCTGCATGAGGGATTGTCAGCTCAAATAATGCATATTGGTCCATTTTCTGAAGAAGGTCCAACAGTGGAGAAGCTTCATGCATTCATTGAAGAAGAAGGCTACAAATTTGACGGAAGTAATCACAGTGAGAAACATCATGAGATATACATAAGTGACATGCGCAGAACAAAACCAGAAAGACTTAAAACTATCATAAGGCAACCTGTAAAATAAAAGAAGGGAATTAAATGAATAAAAATTTGAAAATAGTTTTATTTGGGTTTTTGGCATGGTTAATTCCATTTACAGTATCTTTTTTTATTTATCCTCTCAAAGCACCAATGTACTCCATCTTTGAATCCATTATGAGTGTATTAATAGCTGCTGCTGCAATGATATTATCTTATTTGTACTTTAAAGATATCAAAACAAATTTTGTGATGGAAGGTATAATAACAGGTATTGTGTGGTTTATAATCGCGATAGTAATAGATCTATTGATGTTCATGCCTGCAAGTCCTATGCATATGAATTTCACTGATTACATGATGACTGTAGGCGTTAAATACTTAATCATACCTGTTGTAACGATTGGTACGGGATATGTGGCTCAAAATAAGGCATAATGGGAGTTGATATCATGAATAAAAATGCAAAAATAATCAATTATGGACTCTTAGTGTGGTTAATACCTTCTTTAATTACAGTTATTTTAGGTTCTTTTATAGCTGCCATGAATATTTTTGAGATTGTGTCTGCATTGGCCATAGCTGTAACTGTGATAGTGTTTTCTTATTTTTATTTCAGGGGTATAACCAAGAATTTCATTAAAGAAGGTGTTTTAATTGGAATAATCTGGTTGATAATCAATATTGTTCTGGATATAATCTTGATTTTATTGGGAATTTCGCAATTAACATTGACTAACTATGCAATGTATGTTGCACCTTTGTATGTCATTATTCCTGCCATAACCAGTGGGTTAGGATTATACATGAATCAAAGAGTGAATGATGCAAATTAGGGGATTGAATAATGATAATCGATTCGCATGTACATCTGCACCCAACAGAAGAAGTTGGAAAGATGGTAGTAGAACATATTGGATTACCTTATTACAGCTATGGTACTCTGACGATTATGTAAAGGACATAAAAAGTGCAGGCATAGATATGGCTGTAATGGTGAGCTTTGCACCAGATAACCAGCTTAAAAACAATAATTTCTGGACAGTTGCAATAACCCGTCCTGGAAAAAATAAACCTGCCAAATATCCCATGTTAATTCCTTTTATATCGGTAAGCCCCACTATGAAAGGCCGTACAATGATTGAAGAACTTGAACATAAATACAAATGGGGAATGAAAGGTTTAAAATTTCATCCAGTGGCACAGGAATTTGCCCCTGACGATGAAAGAATGTGGCCGGTTTACGAGTGGATGACAAAGCATGATCTGCCTATTACTGCTCATTCTGGCTTCAATGTTGATGGTAAATCTATGTTCGGAGAATCAGAAAGATGGATCCCTGTTTTAGAATAATTCAGCGATCTTAAATTGATTTTAGCACATATGGGTGGCGGATCATGGGATCAAACTGTTGAAATAGCAGATAAATTTCCCCAGGTCATGTTTGACACTGCCATTGCGATTTCATATATAAACAGTCCAACTACGCTGGATGATGACGGAGCTGTAGATTTAATAAGGACTATATGGTCTGAAAGAATATTATTTGGCTCAGATTATCCATGGATAAATCCAAAAAAGGATATTGAAAGAATTAATGGTTTAAATATATCAGACAATGATAAAAAACTTATACTGGGCGAGAATGCAGAAAGATTGTTCAATTTGAAATAAGGTTGTGTAAATATGGTCAACTGGAAATCTTTTTTAAACGCAGATCCTGCAGAATGGCTTTTAGAGGAAAATAATCCTTCAGTTAGATATTTCACTCTTCGGGACATATTTGAAAGGCCAGAAAATGATCTTGAAGTTAGGGAAGCCAAAGCAGACATTATGAAAATTGGAACTGTGCCTAAAATTTTAGCTAAACAGGAAGATGGAGGCTACTGGGGTATTCCTGATAATTTCTATTTAAGAGGCAAATATAAGGGAACTTCATGGCAGTTGATAATCCTTGCTGAACTTGGTGCAGATAGTGCAGACGAAAGAATTAAAAATACCTGTGAATTCATGCTTAAAAATTCCCAGGATCCTGAAAGCGGAGCTTTTTCATATATAAGTGATAATAATGGTGTTGGTGATGCCGAAAGAATTTTACCATGTCTCACTGCTAATATGGTATGGAGTCTTATCCGATTAGGGTATATGGATGACGAAAGGGTTCAAAAAACACTTGAATGGCTCATAACTCATCAGCGGTTTGATGATGAACCAGTAGAACTCCCTGAAGGAGAGCATTATAAAATATGGAAAAAGTGTTGGGGAGAGCGTACCTGCCACAGTATCATTGTGAAGTCTCTTAAAGCATTCAGTGAAATTCCTGAAAATAAGAGAACACCAGAAATGGAAAATTGCATATCTAAATGTGCTGAGCATATGCTTAATCACAGCATTCATAAAAGGAGTCAACCTCCAGCTGAAGGCAGGTTTAAATGGTTGAAATTTGGTTTTCCATTGATGTGGAACATAGATGCCCTGGAAGTTTTAGGACTGCTTACTAAATTGGAGTATAAAGATGGAAGGATGCAGGAAGCCATGGATATAATGATTTCTAAACAAAATGGTGAAGGTAGATGGACACTGGAAAACACTTTCAACGGGCGCTTCCAGACAAGCATAGAACGGAAAGGAAGAGAAAGTAAATGGATCACTTTAAATGCTCTGAGAGTATTAAAGAGTTATTATAGGTAGCAGGTGGAATTTATGCAGTTTGAAGAAGTTATTACAGAATTGGAATCATTATCTAACCCTGAAGATGTGAAAGGAATGGCTAGGTTTGGAATAAAACATACCAAGACTTATGGAGTAAGAATGCCGGAATTACGTCGAATAGCTAAAACTGCAGGTAAAGATCATGATCTTGCAGAAAAATTGTGGGATGCAGGATATGGTGAAACGAAAATACTTGCAGGTTTAATTGAAGACCCAAAAATGGTTACAGAATCTCAAATGGAAAATTGGGTGGCTGGATTTGACTCATGGGATGTGTGCGACCAGTGTTGTATAAATTTATTCCGTAAAACTCCTTTTGCCTACAAAAAAGTGTTTGAATGGAGCACCAGAGAAGAAGAGTTTGTTAAAAGGGCTGCATTTGCCATGATTGCCGTTCTAGCAGTGCATGATAAAAAGGCAGATGATGAAAAATTTGAGGAATTCTTCCCTTTAATTATAAGAGAATCGGTAGACAACCGAAATTTCGTTAAAAAAGCTGTTAACTGGGCATTAAGGCAGATTGGAAAACGAAATCTTAATTTAAACAAAAGAACGGTTGAAATTGCAGAAGAAATTAGTACTATTGATTCAAAAAGTGCTAAATGGATAGCAGCTGACGCGATCAGGGAACTTACAAGTGAAAAAGTTCATGAAAGGCTTAAAAAGAAGTAATATGGGAAATATTTAAGGATTTTTAAGAGCAACAATTTGTTTCAGGTCTACTAATTTCCATACCATAGTTCTATCTTCTTCCAGGATCAACTGAATAGGTTCATCTGGAGAGTGGCCTATAACCGCCCTAACTTTATTTGAGAGGTTTCTATCTTTGATCATTTTTACAAACATTTCTTTAATCTTTTTTTTATCCTTTTCATCCTCTACTTCAACTATACTTCCTTGAAGATTTGCAAATTTATAGTCTGACATATCTTCGGAATATTTTTCTATCTCCACAGCTACATGGGGGTCCCGCTTAATTTCTCCAATTTTTTTACCATACCTTGTTGACAGGAAATAAAGGAATCCGCCGTCAAATATATACATAAATGGAGTAATATATGGATAATTTTCTCCTTTAAATGCAATTCGACCAATAAAATTTTGTTTAATTAACTCATCATATTCTTCTTTATTCATAGGTGGAATTTTTATCATGCTCATGGAAAACACCGTATTATAATTATAAATTCTATTATTAAAAAATTTTATGAACGTATGCGTTTTGCGGCTGATAAATTAAATGCCAATAAAAATAAGAATTTTAAATATTTTTAATATGTGTAAATCTGATTAATGGCGTAATATATTAAATTTTGCAAATTTTAACCAGGATTAAACGCATTTACTGCTTTAATAATGTTGTATGGATCATCTGAAATTACACTGCTCCCATATAATTCCATAGCACCAATATCTGAAGTTGGTTTAAAAATGCTGCCCCTATCTACAATTCTTATAATGTAGGGGAGAAATGTCTCGCCAAATGATGGACAAGAAATAGCTAAATTAAAACTGTTTACTCCTAATTGATCGATATAGCATCTAAGTACTCTATAGATGGCTTTTTTTACATCATCACTTGTTGATGGATTGTTTTTTGAGATAATTATGAACTCTTTTTCTTTAAGGGGAGTTAAACTTGCAAAACCAGTTACATCATTATCTAAAGCAAGTCCTAGTGCATTATGAACATTGTATATATCTTTAAAAAGATTCCTGCCGGTTAACTGCATGTAGCTTCTAAAATTTTTCCTTAAAAATTGTGTTTTAGCATAATGAACGTTTTTTGTGATTAAAACCTGGGCATGACCATGTATCTGCGAAGCACCGGCTTTTTGAAGACAGTTCCAGATAAAAAGTGGGGATGTGAACTGTTTATCGTGATTATTAACTTTTTTAAACCATTTAAACCCAGTTTCTATATAATCAGATAGTTCTTCCTGTGTGAAATCAAGGGGGTTATGTTTTTTAAAAAATACCATGCTGCTCCATGCGTCGTATTTGGCAATATTTGCTCCAGTAATGCAGTATTTACCATGGATTCTTCCAAATACATCTTCTGGAGTGTATTTTTCCGCCTGGCAAAAGTCGCAGTTTTCTTTAGATTTTTCAATGTATTCTTGAACTTTTTCATGTTCTTGACTTCTCTCTTGAGGTTTCATTCCTGGTCTGATTGCCCTTAGAGAATTGAACAGAGATCCTTCGCCTGTCCATTTGTTGTAGGTCTTAATCACTTCTTGGGTTTGTATTCGTTCAATGACTTCATTTTTGGACTCTATAATCTTTCCAGATTCATCTTTATTTCCAAAATAGGTATGAACTTTTTCCTTAAATGAGGGCGGTATCTTCAAGTTTCCTGCGGCGCTTGATACGTGAAAAATATTATTAAACAGTCTAAATGAGTCTTCATCTTCTTTTTTTAACTTATTTGCTCTTTCTTCAAGATCTAAAATGGAACTCATATTATAACCTCATTTAACGATGGGATATCCCGCTGCTTTCCAGGCACGTATGCTGCCTAGAACATTAGCAACTTTTTTATATCCATTATTTTTCAATATACTCGCCGCTATGCTGGCTCTATTTCCAGTATCGCAGTATACAACAATATATTTATCTTTAGGGATTTCATTAAGGTAGTACTGCAGGTCTCCGACGTAGATATGGTAGGCACCCTCAATGTACCCTTCTTCCCATTCTCCAAACTCTCTCACATCAAGAATGAATATTGAATCATCATTTTGGCGCTCTTTCAATTCATGTACAGACCAGATATCAACTGTTTTTATTTTTTCTCCCTCTGTATACCAGCTGGTAAAGCCACCAGCCAAGTATCCAAATACATTATCGTATCCGAGCCTTATGAGGTATCTCATAATTTGATCGATGTACTCATTATTCTCGTCGATTATGGTAATTGGATCTTCATAATTAAGCATCCATCCTGCAAAATAGGTCAGGCCGTATTTCCAAATATTTAATGTACCTGGAATATGCCCGCCTGCATAACTTGCAGCCATTCTAACATCCACAACCTGGGTATCTTTCAGGTGTTTTTTAAATTCATTTAGGCTTAATGGATGGGGATATGGGAGTCTGCAGAGGATAGGAGCCCCATTTTTATTATATTCGACCATTTTATCAAAATAAGGCGCTTTAACCATTTTTTCATTTAATTTAAACTTAATAAACTCTTCTTTATTCATCTGAAGGGTATGATTGGTTTTCTTTTCATACCCTATTGTTGTAAATTCACTTTCACGGATATCTGCCCCGCATACAGAACCGGATCCATGTGCGGGATAAACGAGAACATGGTTGCCTAAAGGGAGGATCTTTTGATGGATGCTGTCATAAAGCTTTCCTGCCATTTCATGCACTTTTTCCTCGCCGTAAAGGTCAGTTCTTCCCACTTCACCTGCAAAAAGGGCATCACCAGTAAAAATCATATATACCTCATCAGATACTTCTTTATCTGTGATCACTATTGATATGCTCTCATTGGTGTGTCCTGGTGTTTCAAGAATTTCTAATTCAACAGAACCTATATTAAACTTTTCCCCTTCGCTTACAGGATTTCCATAGGCAAAATTTAGATTTTTGCCATGATAAATTCCTGCATTTACTCTTTTTGAAAGCTCAAGTGAACCAATTACATAATCTTCATTACAGTGAGTTTCAAATATATGAGTTATTTCCATATCATGTTTTTTTGAATAGTCTACATATGAATCACAGTCTCTCCTGGGATCTATAACTGCAGCTTCTCCTTTTGATCCTATAAAATAGGATTTATGTGCTATTCCTTCACTTTTGATTATTTCAAATATCATATTCTCATCTGACCTATTTTTCAATATATGGCGTCCAATAATTTAGAGCTAATTTAACCAGTTCGGCTATAATGCAGTTTAATTTGCATCATTTTCAATGGATTCATGTATTTTATGTGTGATTGTATTATATTTTTATAATAAAAAATATATATAATTTATGCAGTTGTTTTACAGATATTAACTCTGAAAATGAGAAAAACGAATTAATTAGTTATTTATGTGGTTAAAATTAAATTAAATGCTTTAATTAGCATTTAATTTAAAAATGAACACATTTTTATATTTTATTGATTTAACATTTTCTATTTTTTAAATAAAATAGTTGAAATTCGGCTTATTAGAGTTAGTACTGAAGCGGTTAAAAATGCAAAACCTGTTAAAAAGAATATAAATGTCACAAAGATTGTAATTATATCCAGGATTCCTAAATTTTCACCTAAACCTTTAATAAAAATTAGCAGTCCTGCAGCCAGGAAAATAGTTAATATTATTTTAGAGTCATTATTCATCTGTAGTATATATGTATTATGAAATTATTAAATATTATTACATGGCTTTATTATTTTAAATATATTTACTATGTTAAGATACGGTCTCTAAATTCCTGTTGGTAATTTTTCAAAAAAGAATAAATTAATTTAATGATAATATTTGCATATTTTGATTTTTACACTTCAATAAGGTTTTTATTTCCTTTTATTTAAGTAGTCCACTGAAATACGACTTAAAAATATATATCTTTTCAAAAACAAATTAAATAGTGTATATAATCTGTTTAATGTAGTAATACTTTTGACATATTTTTTACAGTCAAACAGGACAAACTGCTGGGGGATATTATGGTAAATGTTATAAAAACTACAGATATCACTAAAAGATATGATGATTTTATTGCTGTGGATTCCATTAATCTAGAAGTTCCTAGAAATACAGTATATGGCGTGTTAGGACCTAACGGTGCCGGAAAAACTACACTTATATCTATGTTATGTACGATACTGCGCCCCACATCAGGAACTGCAACTGTAAATGGTTATGATATAGTAAAACAAGCTAAAGAAGTTAGGGAATCCATAGGGATAGTATTCCAATCCAGAGCTCTCGACGATATTTTGACTGGTAGAGAACATCTTGAAATGCACGCTTCTCTTTATGGAGTACCTAGAGATGTTAGAGAGGAACGTATTGACGAAATTTTAGAGCTCATAGCTCTGGGAAAAAAAGTTGACGAATACATAAAAACATACTCTGGAGGAATGAAAAGGAGGCTTGAAATTGGTAGGGGACTTGTACATCACCCTAAAGTGCTTTTTTTAGATGAACCTACCCTGGGGTTGGACCCTCAAACCCGGGAAAATATTTGGGAGTATATTTACAACATGACTCAAACTCAGGATATTACTGTGCTTTTAACCACCCACTATATGGAAGAGGCAGATCAACTGTGTGATGAGGTGGCTATCATAAATAAAGGTGAGATAATCACTGCAGATTCTCCAAATAACCTTAAAAGAGAGTTAAAAGCAGATACTATAACTCTTAAAGTAAATAATCCTGAAAAATTTGTGGAAAAGGCTAACGAGCTGAAATTTACCAAGGATATTTTCTTTACAGACGGCGAAGTGAAAATGATGGTGGAGCGGGGTGAAAATTTAGTACCTGAAGTGGTAGAGTTTGCAAGTTCCCACGATATCCATATAAATTCGATAGAAGTGGAACACCCTAACCTGGAAGATGTTTTCATCAAATATACTGGTTCTAAAATAGTTGGGGAGGGAAGATAATGCCGGAATTGGAAGGAATATACACTATCTGGCTCCGGGAAACTAAAAGATACGTCAGATACCGCTCAAGAATTTTGACTTCAGTAGTAACTCCTCTCTTATGGCTTTTGATATTTGGAACTGGTTTAGGCTCTGCTATACGCTTTGGAGGAATTCCTGGAGGATATAAAGCATTTATTTATCCAGGTATTATTGGGCAGACCATTCTATTTACCACCATATTTTCAGGGTTATCTGTAATTATGGACAGGCAGTATGGATTTTTAAAAGAAATAATGGTAGCTCCAATATCACGCCCTTCTATTGTGCTGGGTAAATCATTAGGTATAGGAACAGCTGCACTGATTCAGGGAGTTATTTTGTTACTACTTTCATTTGTAGTTGGAGTTCAAATGACAGTTGTGGCATTCATAATCAGTGTCGTGCTGATAATCCTTATATCACTGGGATTTGCAGGTTTAGGATTGTTAATTGCTACATTAACAGACAGTATGGAAGGATTCAACCTGATAATGAGCTTCATCGTGCTGCCAATTTTCCTGCTAAGCGGGGCTCTTTTCCCTGTAACGGGGCTTCCTACATGGCTCCAGTTTGCAGTATACTTAGATCCACTTACTTATGGAGTTGATGCTCTTAGAAGTGTTATTTTAAATCAATCTGCACTTCCACTTGAACTCAGTGTACTGGTCATAACTGGATTTGCACTGCTGATGATCTTTGTGTCTGCTTACATGTTTACCAAAAAAGAACAGGGACTGATGTAGCTTCAATTTAAACTTAATACAAAATTAGATATTGGCGGATTTTATTCCCCTTTCCATTTTTTTAATAATTCCATGGTGCGCATTAGTTTTTCTTTTTGTTTTTTAAAGGGATTATCTCCGTACTCCTTAACAATCATAGGTTCATACTCATTTTTTGAATTATTTGAACCTTTCTCCCTTGCAACTTTCATAGCATGGTTTATTTTGTAATTAATATCTCTCTTTAAATGTTCTCTTTCTTTACGTTCTTTATTTTCTTTTAACATTTCCATCTGGAGAATTACAAGATTTTTTTTATTAACTGAGTAAAATATCCCCTTTTCATCAACTTCTGCACTGTTATCTGGTGACTTAGATGGTTCACCGTACATGTATTCTTCAATTGTCTTAAAATACTGGAGTTCATTACCGCACTCACATGTATGAAAATCATTTATTTCGCTTCTATCTTCAATTTCGTAGTAGAGATTACATTTATCGCAGATTAGATACGGCATAATGGCACCCTTTTGAGTAGATCGTATTAATATTATAATCTAACCCATAAAAAGGTGCCTATATCTAATTAGATAACTGGAAATGATATGAAAATAAAATATAACGTTGATATTAATGAAAACTTCACAGTTACTTTTAAAGCTTAAAGGTTGTATGGAAAAATACAAACCGAAAATGCAGGATAGCGGGAAAAAAGATTCTCTAAATCAGGTTATGTCCAGATACAATTTAGAAAATTTCAATAAGATATTAAACTCATCATGTAACGGATTAGATGAAGAAGTTGATGAAGAAAAATTAAAAGACCTTCAAAATAGGATTGATCACTATTTTAGTTTGTATGCACCAGATGATGAAGACTTTAAAGAATTTATCAAGGCAATATCTATATATTTGACTTTTATTGCAAAAAAGCCGTTACATCCTCCAGGAATTGTTTTTTCAAATGGTGCTTTCAAAATCTCTGATTTTGAGAGCCCTCAAACATTTATGTTTGGGGCATTAAAAAACCAACGTTTTTTTGAAGGCCCAAAACCAAAGGTTTTGACGGAAGGGGTATATGAAAAAGAGGGTGTTTATTACTGTACTGGAAAGCGTATTTTTATGAAGGATAAATTGTCTTTATGTAAATATTGTGTTTGTAAGGGAATAGATTAGTCAGATCATATTTCAAATTCAATTACTCGCATGTCTTATCTTCAGATTCAATATATTCAAAACCTTCTTTTCTGCACCATTCATAGAGAGCTTCTGTAGCTCCCCTTGAAAGACGGCCCTGCTTATCACCGTATTTAATTCTTGTAATTCTTCTAAATGCTATTTCTAACTCATCTGGAATACAAACCGTTATCGCGCCCATGAAAATCTCCTCTGCAACTTTGGATATACTATGTAATTAATAGCTAATAATTAAAGTTGTTTAATGTTGAATTAGCGTTTTGTATATTGGATTAAGTTACTGCAGAATATATCTTGAATATAGATTAGTCTCTAAATTCTGGTAGAATTTCCCTCTCGCAGAATTCTATAAAACCTGGCTGATCTGTACCTACGTGTTGAATACAGACATGGTCAAAACCTGCATCAACATAGTTTTTAATCTCATTTATGTGTTCTTGAGGATCGCTGCTGCAGACCATCTGTTCCGCGAGAAGATCTTCGTTAATTATTCCTCCAAGCTGTTCAAAATGGGATGGTGTTGACAAATCTCCATTTAACTGGACTGTATTTGCTTTTATTGGCCAGTATTTGTAAGCTGTGCGTTTTGCTTCATTGTCATCTTCTGCCCAACAGACTGTGGCCTCACCATAACATGGTTTGCCCTCCCCTCCAGATTCATTAAATTTTTTTGTTATGTTTTCTTCAGGGGATTGTGCTATTAATCCGTCGCCACTTGTTCCAGCTAATTCAGATGCCATTTCTCCTTCTGCGGCTATATAAATTGGAGGTAATTCTTCAGGTTTGGTATAGACCTTTGCATTTTCAACTGTGTAATAACACCCATCATAATCCTGCAGTCCATCGCCCCCATTCCATAGAGTTCTAATTATATCTACAGCTTCGGCAAGCATATCTATCCTTGTAGGGGTTGGGGGCCATTCATCACCTAAAACATGTTCATTTAAATTTTCTCCAGAACCTACACCCAGTATAAATCTTCCGGGAAGCATTGATGCGGCCGTAGCTGCAGCCTGGGCAATAATTGCAGGATGTATTCTAAATGTTGGGCAGGTAACTCCTGTTGCAACAGGTATGCTTTCTGTTGCCTGGGATATGCCGCCAAGTGTACCCCAGACAAAAGGGCTGTTCCCTTCTTTATTTATCCATGGGTGATAATGATCTGAAATCATCGCAAAATCAAATCCCGCATCTTCCGCTCTTTTAGCATTATGCACTAATTCTAATGGGGGGTATTTTTCACTACCCAGTTTATAACCGATCTCAACCATGTTATATATCCTCCACCATTTTTTGATTTAATATTTTTCTATAAAATAGTAATACTTATTCGTGGGGTAGTATTTATTTTTTTCAAACACGTTTTGAAAATGAGCTCAATAGTATGTTAACATATTTTTATTTTAAAAAAAAGTTTAGTGTTAATTAAAATGTATGTAATACATTCCAGATTTAGTTAAATTTACTTTTTTTTGAAAAAATCCTGATTTTGTATATTTACATATGGCTCAAGTGGTTGAAATAGGTACATTTTGAACATTTTGAATTTTAATTTTTTATTAATTAGGTATATAGTTGCTTTATTCGGGTTAATTCTAAATTTTTAAGTTTAATGGAATTTAATTGGAACGAATTTTGTTTTTTATCTTAAAATATTAAGTTTTTGTTGAAATTGCAGCAGAAAATTTTTAAATTTTAATATTTGAAAAGGGGGTAGTTATAATAAATAATATAAATATAATAATTAGTACTACAATTGCTATGCAGAAGTTTGAAAACAAATTTTCTAAATTTGAAGTGAATTAAAATGGTCCAATGTCCAGTATGTGAAGATACAGAAAAAATTCGTTATATGGCAAGTTACTTAACTGAGTTTTGTGTTGAAGTTCAATTTATCTGTGGTAACTGTGGAAATATCTTTAGAGAAACAGTGGATGCTGATGAGTGATTTTTTTACTATCCAATTCATTGGGGCGGATATTAAATTGGTTTGGGAGCTGCAATTGAAGGATTTATTATTGCAGTTATAATAACCATATTTTTAGCTGTTATTTGGGTTAAATCAGTTTTTGGATTACCTCTTTTTGTTGTAAGTTTTCTAATTGCGGGAATTGTGGTAGGTTATATTGTGTATGGTGAAATTAGTGACGGTCTGGTTAGTGGGGCATTTATAGGTGTTATTGGGCTGTAATTCTATGGATATTAAGTCTATTTAAATGCCAAATTGCCTCATTTTCTACGGAGCTATCATCATATGTGTGGCTGATTACACTTCCAGAAGTTGGGGTAATGGTGGTGGTTGGAGCTATTGGAGGTTTAATCAGAGGAATTATTATCTATTTAACTGGAGCAGCTCGCCTGGTAGAAAATTGGGCTGCGAAGATGGTAGTTAAAAGAGTCAACATTAACTCTTTTTTAATTTGATCTGGGTTCTGAAATTATGGATAAAAAATGGTGTAATTTCGTTAAATTTAGTTCGCCATACAATAGTATAACGAAGTAAGATATATTTCATCAAATTCTTCTATTAAATTCTAAAAAATTTGTTAAAAATTATATGTATTGTGGTATTGGTGGTTTGATTTTTTTATTTTTTGTGCAGTATTTTCTAATATGTTTGTAAACCTCCAGTTCGCGCCTATAGTATGCGTTGGTTTGAAAAGAAATTTTCGGCCGAGACGCTTATAAGTACTATGGTTTAAGGCGTCGGTTGGAGTGTGATAATATCACTCTGTGAAGACTGGTTTTTTCCGACTGTAGTTATATCATATGAGGACTTGAATCTGTTTGCAAGAAATTGCAGAATTATTCGAGTTTGATGTTGGTTTGGTAGATTTGTGGTGATTTTTGGTTGCTACTAGAAAAATGTACCCCCTTTTCAATTTAAGTTGAATAAGGTTTTTTTTTAAGTTTTTACTTAAAAATATTATTTATTGTTTACTTCCGAAATGCAAATTATACTCTGTTAGTGATTTTTAAACGTGTAAATCCGTTTGATCCTGGCGGAGGCCACTGCTTTTGGGGTTCGATTAAGCCATGCAAGTTGAACGA